>JBDTQQ010000135.1:0-6490 GCA_039932075.1 Pseudarthrobacter sp.
CTTCTGCATGATGATGTCCGTGTACGGCCCCACCAGCTCATACGAGCGCGGATTCAGGATGCCGCCTGTCACCATAACCTTGATGTTGGGCCGGACAGCCAGCTGCGACGCAATATTGATGGCGTTCGTGACGACAGTCAGCGTGGGCTGGTTCGCGGGAGCGTTGAGGTCCTCGCGGGTTGCCAGGATCTGGGCCAGGGCGGTGCTGGTGGTGCCGCCGCAGAGCCCGATCACCGCGCCCGGTGAAATCAGGGCGGAGGCTGCCTGGGCAATCTGCTCCTTGGCCTCCGCATGGTCGTCACGGTTGTAGCGCCCGGGCAGGTCATAGGCCAGCGCCCCGATGGTGGCACCGCCCCTGGTCCGTGTCAGCAGCCGCCGGTTGGCCAGGCTGTCCAGGTCCCGCCGTGCAGTGGCCGGTGAGACGCCGAGCTGTGTCACGATCTCCTCCACCTCGACCTGCCCGGTTTTTGCGAGGATGTCCAAGATGGCCGTCAGGCGGTCGGTGCGAGTCATGGGGCCTTTCAGCGTCAAACGATCACCTAAATGTGACGTTTTATGATCATATCAGAGACGATCGATCATATAACGTCACTTTTGTACGTGACCGGAACCCGGCGGGCGAGCCCGAACGCCGGCCCGCCACACAGCGTACGTGAGCGGCATGCCCGGACGGTAAGCAAGATGCGTGGCAGACGGCGCGTTCAACATGTGCAGGTCAGCCCGGTGCCCGACGGCGAGGGATCCCACCGCCCGTTCGCCGTCGGCGTCGTCCCCTGTTTCCCGGTGCAGCGCAAGCGCTCCCCCGTACGTCGCGGCGCGTACCGCCTCGTGGACGCTGAGCCGCATCTGCAGCACCGCAGTGGCCACGCAGAACGCCATGGAGCTGGTATAGGAAGTGCCGGGGTTGGCGTTGGAGGCCAGTGCCACCTGGACGCCGGCATCCAGCAGCTCGCGCCCGGCGGCCAGCGCCTGCCGGGTGGACAGGTCACATGCGGGCAGGCAGGTGGCAACGGTCCCCCGGGAGCCCGTGCCGGTCTCCGGGTTCCAACCGGCCCAGCTGTCCGCGAGCGCCGCAACGTCAGCGGGCGCCAGGTAGTTCACGTGGTCCACGCTCGCCGCCCCCAGCTCCGCCGCCAGCTGGACGCCCGGGCCGACGCCGAGCTGGTTGCCGTGGACCCGGATTCCGAGTCCGGCAGCCCGGCAGGCCTCCAGCACCCGGCGGGACTGTTCCGCGGTGAAGGCCCCTTCCTCGCAGAACACATCCGCCCAGCGGACGTAGGGGCGGACGGCGTCCAGCATGGGCCCGCAGACGAGGCTGGTGTAGGCATCCGCATCGGAGCCGGCGGGGACCAGGTGTGCGCCGAGGTAGGTTACTTCATCGGCCACTGTGGAGGCGATCCTTGCACTGCGCGCCTCGTGCTCCACATCCAGCCCGTACCCGGTTTTGGTTTCGAGGTATGTGGTGCCTTGGGAGACGGCTTCGGCGACGCGGGCCAGGGCCAGTCTGGTGAGGTCGTAGTCGGAGGCTCGCCTTGTAGCGTCCACCGTCACGGCAATGCCGCCGGCCGAGTAGGACTGCCCCGCCATGCGTGCCTCAAACTCAGCGGTCCGGTCGCCGGCGAAGACCAGGTGCGTGTGCGAATCCACCCAGCCGGGCAGCACGGCCCGGCCACCGGCGTCCACAGCATCATCTGCCGCGGGAGCGTCCGTCGCGGAGCCCAGCCAGGCGATCCGCTCCCCCTCGATCACCACGGCGGCGTCTTTCAGGACCCGGTGCTCCAGGTCCTGGGTCATCAGCTCGGCGATATTGGTGATCAGGGTACTCATGTGACCATTCTTCAGCGCCGGATGGACCAGCGTGTGGCGGCCAGCGCCTCCGCTGTCCGGGATTCCGGATCGGCCCCGGCACCTGCACTTGGTTCTGCGCCCTGCCCTGTGCCCTGCCCCGCCAGAATCTGGGCAGCCGCCAACTCCGCCATCGCCGCCGAAGTCTGGAAGCCGTACCCGCCCTGGCCGGCGAGCCAGTAGAACCCGGGGGCCTCGGCGTCGAACCCTGCCACTGGAACGCCGTCCGCCGCTTCCGTCCGGAGCCCCGTCCACGCACTGCGGACATCGCTGATCCCCAGCGTGGTCACCTGGTTGAGCTTCGCGATCAGGCGCTCGATATCACCGGGCCGCGGCTGTGCGTCCTCGGGGCCGCTGGGCACCGTTTCCGACGGCGAGATTAGGACGCGGTCGCCCTCACCTCGGAAGTAGAACGACTTGTCTGCTGCCGCCACCATGGGGCTGTGTCCGGGAAGGGAGCGTTCGACGTCGACAATCGCCGCAGTGCGCCGGTACGGCTGCAGTCCGAGCTTCTCCACGCCGCTGATGACAGCGAGCTCGTCAGCCCAGGCGCCGGCAGCGTTGACCATCACAGCGGCCTCGAAGGCTTCCTGACCGGCGCCGATTTGCCATCCGGAGCCCAACCGTTGGGCTGAATGCACGCGGGCGCCGGTGATGATTGCTGCACCGGCGGCCTCCGCCAGCTGCCGGTGGTCGGCCAGCAGCAACGGGGCATCGCAGCCGTACGACCCGGAATCCAGGCCGGCGGCCGTGAACGATTCCGGCACCAGGACAGGGCAAAGCTCCAAGGCCTCGGCGTACGAAATGGGTTTCATCTGGCCGCTCGCCTCAGCCAGGACGGATTCCTCGGTGCCGATGAGCATAAAACTGCGCGGCGACAGGACTGGGCGGGGCAGTTCTGCGTCCCGGGCCGCCATCAGGTGGAGCGTCCGGCTCGTCAGTTCCTGCACAACCGCGGGGCCGTAGCTGGGGATCAGCTGGCGGGCCGAACGGGAGGACGTGTGGTACGCCAACTCCTGTTCCGCTTCCACGAGGGCCACAGTGCATCTGCCGGCGAGTGCGGACGCCAGGGAGAGACCTGCGATGCCGCCGCCGACTATCAGGACGTCATAATGGGCTGCCATGGCTCCATCTAACCATTACTCATGGACCCGCGGCAGGGGAGGTTTTAGCCCGCTAGCGCGGCACGGCTGGCGACGAAGGCACCCACGCACGCTTCGACGTCGTCCGCTGAATGCGAGGCTGAGAGCTGCACGCGAATGCGGGCGGCACCGCGCGGAACCACGGGGAAGCTGAAGGCGGTGACGAATACACCGTGCTGGAGCATCTGGTCCGCCACTCTGGCGGCCATCACGGCATCGCCGAACATCACCGGGACAATCGCGTGTTCCCCGTCCAGGAGGTCGAAGCCTTCCTCCGTCATCCGGCGCCGGAACAACCCTGCATTCTCGAACAATTTGGTCCGCAGTTCCCCGGAATTCTCCACCAGGTCCAGTGCTTTGATAGTGGCGGCGACGATGGCGGGGGCAAGAGAGTTGGAGAAGAGGTACGGCCGGGCCTTCTGGCGCAGCATGGCCACCGCTTCACTGCGTCCGGACACGTAGCCGCCGGAGGCACCGCCCAGGGCCTTGCCGAACGTTCCGGTGTAGATGTCCACACGGTGCGAAACGCCGGCGTGTTCCGGGGTCCCGGCGCCGGTGGCACCCATAAATCCGACGGCGTGGGAATCGTCCACCATGACCAGGGCGTCGTGCTTCTCGGCGAGGTCGCAGATGGCTTCCAGCGGTGCGAGGTAGCCGTCCATGGAGAAGACACCGTCGGTGACGATGATCTTGCGCCGGGCGTCTTTCGCTTCAAGCAGCTTGGCCTCGAGGTCTGCCATGTCCTGGTTGGCGTAGCGGAACCGCTGGGCCTTGCAGAGCCGGATCCCGTCGATGATGGACGCGTGGTTCAGCGCGTCGGAGATGATGGCGTCCTCGGGTCCGAAGAGGGATTCGAAGACGCCGCCATTGGCGTCAAAGCAGCTGGAGAACAGGATGGTGTCCTCGGTGCCCAGGAACTTCGAGACCCGCGCCTCGAGGGCAAGGTGCAGGTCCTGGGTGCCGCAGATGAAGCGCACGCTGGCCATGCCGAAGCCGCGGGTGTCCATGGCTTCCTTTGCCGCGGCGATGATGTCCGGGTGGTCGGCCAGGCCCAGGTAGTTGTTGGCGCAGAAGTTCAGGACGGAGCTGCCAGGCTGGCCGATCTGTCCGGCCGTCACGTGGCTGGACTGCGGTGAGTTGATGCTGCGCTCGGTCTTGAAGAGCCCGGCGGTACGGATCTCGTCCAGTTCGGCCTGGAGCTGGTCTCTGATGGCGGTGTACATGGTGCTCCTTAGAGTTCGGTCCAGTCGAGGACAACTTTTCCGCCGACGCCGGCGCGGGCGGTCTCGAAGCCCTTTTGCCACTCTGCGGCGGGAAGCTTGTCCGTCACCACCGCTGAGATGCCGGCGTGCAGCACGGGGTTGGAAGAAAGCATGGCGCTCATGGCGTACCAGGTCTCGTACATTTCCCGGCCATAGATGCCTTTGAGGGTCAGCATATGCGTGACCACCTTGGCCCAGTCGATGGTGATGTCCTGGCTGGGCAGGCCAAGCATGGCAATGCGGCCGCCGTGGTTCATGTTGTCGATCATCTCAGGAAGCGCCGTAGGGTGACCGGACATTTCCATGCCGATGTCGAAGCCTTCACGCATGCCAAGTTCGCGCTGCGCGTCACGGACGCGGGTGGTGGAAACATCGATGGCAAGGTCGACGCCCAGGCGGCGGGCCAGCTCAAGCCTTGGCCGGGACACGTCGGTGATGGCGATCTTCCGCGCCCCGGCGTGGCGGGCCACAGCGATGGCCATGAGGCCGATCGGGCCGGCACCCGTAATGAGCACGTCCTCGCCCACCAGGGGGAAACTGAGGGCAGTGTGCACCGCGTTCCCGAACGGATCGAAGATCGCGCCGAGCTCCGGCGTGATGGAAGGATCGTGGTGGACCCAGACGTTGGTCTCGGGGATGACCACGTACTCGGCGAAGGCGCCATCCCGCTGCACGCCCACACTGACCGTGTGGATGCACATCTGCCGGCGGCCGGCACGGCAGTTGCGGCAGATGCCGCAGACCACGTGGCCTTCGCCGGACACCCTGTCCCCCACCTTAACGTCCCGGACGTCCTCGCCGGTCTCCACCACTTCGCCGTAGAACTCGTGCCCGGCGATCAGCGGCGCCTCGATCATCCCCTGGGCCCAGGAATCCCAGGACTGGATGTGCAGGTCCGTGCCGCAGATGCCGGTGGTCATGACGCGGATCTTGACATCGCTTGGACCGGCTTCGGGCTCCGGGCGGTCAACGAGCTCGAACCCGGCGTGTGCGCCGGACTTATAGAGGGCCTTCATTGGCTTCCTGACTCTTGGTGGTCGCCCCGCTTCCTGCGCGGCGGAAATCTTTCCTTCATTAGAGCCATTCCAAAGCGTTAGCACAAGCAGTATTTTCTCAATCGACGATGAAGCCTTTGCTAATGCTTAGACTGGCAGAATGGAAATACATCAGCTGGAGATCCTCCGTGAGCTCGGCGCACTGGGCAGTGTGAAGGCAGTTGCCGAGACCCTCATGGTGACGCCTTCTGCCGTGTCCCAGCAGCTGTCCTTGCTGCAGCGCACTGTGGAGGTGCCGCTGACCCGGAAGGAGGGACGGAACCTGGTGCTCACCGAGGCCGGCCAGGTGCTCGCCGACGCCGGGGCCGCCGTCGTCAGTGCCATGGCCGATGCCCGCACGGCGATCGGCGCTTATCACGGCTCGCCGGTGGCCCCGGTAACGCTCAGCGGCTTCCACAGCGCAGGCCAGGCATTGTTCGCTCCGCTGGCGCGGCTACTGGATGCACCCGGCAAACCCATGGTCCAACTCTCCGACGAGGACGTGGCACAACAGGACTTCCCCGGGCTGACCGCGCGCTACGACCTGGTGCTGGCGCACCGGATGGACCACAGCCCGCGCTGGCCGGAGGAACGGGTGGCTGTCATCCCGCTGGCGCATGAGCCGCTGGACGTCGCCCTCCCTGCGGACCACCGCCTCGCGGGACAGGACACAGTCACAGCGGCCGACGTCGTGGGCGAACCTTGGGTGACCAGCCACACCGGTTACTCCCCCGCGGACGTGCTGTCCGCCGTCGCGGCCGTCTCCAGCAAGGAACTGAACATCGTCCACCGGATCAATGACTACTCCACGGTCGCGGCATTGGTGGCGGCGGGCGGCGTGGTGGGACTGCTGCCACGGCACACCGCGCGGCCCGTGCTGAATCCGGGCATTGTGCTGCGGCCTCTCGAGGGCATCAGCACCCGGCGGCGGATCGACATCCTGGCCCGCCCGGAGAACCTGAAACGCCGGTCGGTGATGATGGTGTGCGAGGCGCTCCAGGCGATCATGACAGGGCTAGTGGAGGACAGCTGACCTGCGTGCGGCTGGCCCAACTGACTCGCATTTAACGTCGCCATTCCGCGTTTTCACGACGTTAGCTGCGAGCTACTTACTTGGGGAGGTCAGTGGCCCGTGACCCCTCCCCTTGGCGTGGCCTTTGCCCAAGCCTTTGCCCATTCCCATCCCCTTGCCGGGGTTGGTTGGGGC
>JBDTQQ010000136.1:0-6481 GCA_039932075.1 Pseudarthrobacter sp.
CACCCGAACGACCACCACGCCCATACAGAAGACTCCCAAGATTGGCGCCGCCATTTTCGCGTTGGCCATGGGCGGCGTTGGTATCGGTGTCACGGAGTTCACCATGATGGGCCTGCTCAAAGAAGTGGAGCAAGGCCTCAGCATCAGCACCCCTGAAGCGGGACACCTGATCTCCGCCTACGCCCTGGGAGTGGTGGTGGGTGCACCGCTGCTCGCTGCGGTGGGGGCCAAGCTGCCGCGCAAGCACCTGGCACTCGGCCTGATGCTGTTCTTCACCGTCGCTAACCTGACTTCCTATATAGCTCCTGACTACGGCAGCATGCTGGTGTCCCGGTTCGCCGCCGGCCTGCCGCACGGCGCGTTTTTCGGCGTCGCGGCCGTGATCGCCGCTTCCCTGGTCCCTCCCAGCCGGCGTGGTTGGGCCATCTCGATGGTGATGGCAGGCCTATCAGTTTCCAACGTCATCGGCGTTCCTGCCGCCACGTGGGTGGGTCAGACTTTTGGCTGGCGGCTGCTCTTTGTGCTCGTCGGGGGCATCGGCGCCCTGACGCTGGTCCTGCTGTGGAAATTCGTCCCGTACCAGGCACCACATCCGGACGCCAGCATCCGCCGCGAACTCGGCGCGCTCAAACGCCTACAGGTATGGCTGGCCATCCTCATCGGCATCGTCGGCTTCGGCGGCTTCTTCGCCACCTACACGTACATCGCCCACACCATGACGCTGGTGGCGGGAATCCCCGCAACACTCCTGCCCATCGTGGTGGCCCTGTACGGTCTGGGCATGGTTGCCGGAACCGTGGTCGGCGGCAGGCTCGCCGACAAGTCCGTCATGGGGACCCTGTACTGGGTCCTGCCGGGCATCGCGGTTGCCTTGGTGGTCTACGCCGTCGCCGTGCACTGGCCGTGGTCAGCCTTCGTGATGGTCTTCGTGGTGGGAGCGTCCGGCTCCATGCTGGTCCCTGCCCTGCAGACCCGCCTTTTGGACGCGTCGCCGGACGCCCCTTCCCTGGCGTCGTCGCTCAACCACGCTGCGCTCAACGTTGCCAACGCTCTGGGCGCATTCCTGGGCGGCGTGGTGATCGCGTGGGGGTGGGGCTTCGTGGCGCCCGCACTCGTGGGTGCGGTGCTGGCCCTGCTGGGTCTGGCAGTTGCGGTGGCCAGTGGCCTGCTGGAACGGAAAAGGCCGCTGGCTGCCTGATCCAGGGGACGGGCAGCCAACGGCTTCAGCGGGGTGCCGGCCATGGGCTCAGCTCACGGTGCGCTGGGCAGAACTCACGGTGCGCCGGGCTCACGTCTAGATGCGACGGGGCCGGCTCAGGCTTGCGGGTCCTGCGGCCTTGACGTTGCCGAGAATTCACCGGCAGCACCCAGCCCTTCGCGATACAGATCCGGTTCAAGGTAGATAACCCGGGCAATGGGAACTGCCGCGCGGATTCTGGCCTCAGCGCCATCAATGGACGCCGCGATGTCCCTGCCGCTGTCCGCGGCGCCCACGGAAATCTTTGCGGCGACCAGCAACTCCTCCGGTCCGAGGTGAAGGGTCTTAAGATGGATGATGCGGTTGTGTCCCCCGGCTTCGATGGCCTCGCGGATCCGGAGCACGTCTTCCCGCGTCGCGGACTCACCCAGCAGCAGGGACTTGGTCTCGATCGCCAGCACCACCGCGATAGCCACCAGCAACAGGCCGATCATGCCGGTTCCAGCGGCGTCCCAGATCCCGTTCCCGGTGATGAGAGTCATGCCCACGCCAATTAGCGCGAAGACCAGGCCCAGCAGCGCCCCGAAGTCCTCCAACAGGATCACCGGCAGCTCCGGCTGTTTTGCGGTGCGCACAAAGCTTACCCAACCCTGCTCGCCGCGGATGTGATTGGACTCCTTGATTGCCGTCCGGAAAGAAAAAGACTCCGCGGCGATGGCCCCGAACAGTACTGCCAACGGAACCCACCAGAAGTCTCCTTCGATGGCGTGCGGGTGCTGCAGCTTCCCCCAAGCTTCGAAAAGCGCAAAAAGGCCGCCGACGCTGAAGAGCACGATGGAGACGATGAAGGCGTAGATGTAGCGTTCACGGCCATACCCGAAGGGGTGCTCCGGGCTGGCCGCCTTGTTGGCGCGTTTTCCGCCTATCAGCAGCAGGAGCTGATTACCCGAGTCGGCAAGAGAGTGGATAGCTTCGGCCAGCATCGACGAGGAGGCTGTGAGGATGAATGCAACGAACTTGAGGACGGCGATAGTCAGGTTTGCGGCAAGTGCCGCGACGATCGCCTTGCTACCGCCATTTGCAGCCACGGAGGCTTCACCTCTTCAGGGTTAGAAACGAGCAGGATGATTTGCGACGCATGAACGGTGCCGCCCACGATTACCGTACCTTTTCGGCCGGAAAATACGCACGTGCGACAGGCACTAAGCCTGCTGACAATGGAGCGCCCTTATGTTAGCTTGAACACTAATCGGGACGATTAATCCCGACGAATATGAAGGAGGAGACATGGGTTTTCTTGCTTGGATTATTCTCGGCCTCATAGTGGGGGCCATCGTCAAGGCCGTTATGCCCGGCAGGGTCGGCGGCGGCTGGGTGACGAGCCTCGTGCTCGGTGTAGTCGGCGCGATTGTAGGTGGCTGGATTGGCAGCCTCCTGTTTGGCAAGGGCGATCTTGCCTTCTTTGATCTGGGTACTTGGATCCTAGCCATCGTTGGCGGCCTGGTAGTTGCCGGCATCTACGGCGCCATCGTTGGACGCCGGGGAACCACCCGCGCACCCTGATTACCTCTCATCTCATCTGATTCATACAGCAAGGGCCCCGGAAGTTCCGGGGCCCTGCCTTTTAACTCGCTTGCTCCTGCTGGGACCTTGCACTCGCATAAAGGCAAACGGTAGCCGCCGTGCCGAGGTTGAGGCTCTCCGCGGCTCCATAGACGGGGACCGCTACCCGGTGATCGGCCAGGGCAAGTTCAGCGTCTGAGAGCCCCTGTGCTTCGTTCCCGAAGAGCCACGCCGTGGGCGCCTCCAATGCATAGACCGATTCGACGCCGGAGGATGCAAGGCGACGGGCGGCGTTTTGGTCCTGGAGCGTATCCAGGTTGACGTCGCCGTCGCCGTCGGCGGCCAGTAGCCCAATGCCCCGGGCCCGGCATTCGGACGCCACGGCCGCAATGTCGGCGCCCAGCACGACGGGCAGATGGAACAAGGAGCCGGCCGTGGAACGGACCGCCTTGGGATTATAGATATCAACGCTGGATGCGGTGAGGATGACTGCGTCCGCCCCGGCTGCGTCAGCTGCCCGGAGCACGGTGCCGGCGTTGCCGGGGTCCCGGACCTGGCACAGCACGGCAATCAGCCGCGGGCCGGCGTCGAGGACCTGCTCAAGGCTCACGTCCAGAAAACCGCAGACAGCCAGAATGCCCTGCGGGGTGACCGTGTCCGCCATCGCGGCCAGCACTTCGTCGGTGGTGAGGTACGCGTCAGTGCCCTCCGCAAGGGACTCCAGGTCCGGGTGCCGGTCGAGGCACGCCTCGCTCGCGTAGACCTCATAAACGACGCCTGGCTCCCCCGCAGCGATCCTCTTCTGGTGCAGGGTCAGGGCCTCACGGACAGCCTGCGGACCCTCCGCCAGGAACTCGCTGCGCTTTAAACGGGCCGGGCGCCCGGCAAGTTGTGCCACCTTCCTGACCCGATCAGCTCGGGGATTGGAAAGTGGGAAATCTTGCGGGCGCCCGGTTTCGTTCATATAAGAACCTTAGTGGCTTCAGCCACCAGTCCTTGAACGGCCTTCAGTGCTACTTTGCAGCCGGAGCCGACGTGTCAGCAGGCAGGGAATCCTTGGCGATTTTCACCAGTGCGGCGAAAGCATTGGCGTCGGAGACGGCCAGCTCGGCCAGCATACGGCGGTCAACCTCGACCTCAGCGGCCTTCAGGCCCTGGATCAGGCGGTTGTAGGTGAGGCCGTTGGCGCGCGATGCAGCGTTGATGCGCTGGATCCACAGGCGACGGAAGTCACCCTTCTTCTTTTTGCGGTCACCGTAGCTGTACACAAACGAGTGCAGCAGCTGCTCTTTAGCCTTGCGGTACAGGCGTGAACGCTGTCCACGGTAGCCCTTTGCGCGTTCAAGGATAACCCGGCGCTTCTTGTGGGCGTTGACCGCCCTCTTCACACGTGCCACGTGCGTACTCCTTCGAAAATCTGATCCCAAGCATCTACTGCCGGAACAACCGGCTGGCCTGAGAAGCCTTTTTGGTAGTTGACTGCTGCCAGGTGGCATCAGTCAGAGAACTTGGAACTTAGATGCCGAGCATCTTCCGGATGACCTTTGCGTCACCCTTGAAGACGATCTTGTCGCCGGCGAGGCGACGAGTCAGCCTGGAGGACTTGTGCTCGAGGTAGTGGCGGCGGTTGGCCTGCTGGCGGCGCAGCTTGCCGCTACCGGTCAGCTTGAAGCGCTTCTTAGCACCACTGTGGGTCTTCATCTTCGGCATGGGAACCGATCTCCTTACGTGTCCGCAGACATTGTCTGCAGTTCTTTCGAGCAGCCACCCCTGCAGGCGGCGTACTGGTTGCGTACTACTGGAGGAAACCTCCTGCAGCTTTGAACTAGGTAGTCTTTTTACCGGCCGGCTTCGGGGCTGCCTTGGGGGCAGGCCTCGCCGCAGGCTTCGGAGCTGCCGGCCGGGCTACCGGCTTGGGCATCGGCACTGCTGCCGGCTTCGGCGCGGCCGGGGCCGGAGCGGCTGCCTTGACAGTTTCAACGGGCTTGGCTTCGGGAGCCTTCGCCGGAGCCGGGGCTGCCTTGGGGGCCTCCCGCTTGGGAGCAGCGGCCTTCTGGGCAGCCTGCTTGGGCGCCTCCTGTGCAGCGGCTTCCTTCGCCGGAGCCTCCTTCGCTGGGGCTTCCTTCGCCGGAGCCTCCTTCGCTGGGGCTTCGGCTGCCGCAGCAACGGGCGTCTCGGCCGCTTCAGCCTTGGCGGGGGCTGCCGTTTCCGGAGCTGCCGCCTCAGTGGCTTCTGCTTCCGGGGCATCCGCTTCGGGCTCCGTGTTAATGGCGAACCCTTCCGGCAGAAGGTCAGCCAACGACTGGGTCAGCGGAGCCTGATCGTCGCCGGTGACATCGATGCGGCCCGACGCCTTGGCTTCATTCTGCGCCTTGGCCTCTGCACGCTGCGATGCGCGGCGCGCCTCAGCCTTGGCCTCCGCCTTGTTCTTCAGCGGGCCCACGACCATCACCATGTTGCGTCCGTCGATACGCGGGCTGGACTCAACAACGCCCACCTCGGCGACGTCGTCAGCGAAACGCTGGAGCAGGCGGATGCCCATCTCCGGACGCTGCTGCTCGCGGCCACGGAACTGGATCATGGCCTTGACCTTGTCACCTGCACCGAGGAAGCGAAGCGCATGGCCGCGCTTGGTCTCGTAGTCATGGGTGTCGATCTTCAGGCGGAAGCGGATTTCCTTCAGAACCGTGTTGGTCTGGTTCTTCCGGGCTTCGCGTGCCTTGACTGCGGCCTCGTACTTGTACTTGCCGAAGTCCATCAGCTTGCACACCGGAGGCTTGGCCTGCGGTGCAACTTCAACGAGATCAAGATCGGACTCGGCAGCCAAACGCAGGGCATCCTCAATACGGACAATTCCTACCTGTTCGCCTGCAGGGCCGACCAGCCGCACCTCGGGGACGCGGATACGCTCATTGATTCTTGGCTCGCTAATGTTAAAGCTCCTGTGATTGATGTGGTAAACCCACCGGCAAATAGAGAAGGCCCCCAATTGCCGGAGCAATCGAAGGCCTCGATGATCGGATACACGCTTCTCCAAAGAGAAGCCGTGCACAGTTATTCGGGCACAATGCCTAATCAACTGTCCGACCGGTACCCGGCAACCTTGCTTCCCTGGAATGACTTCCGGTGGGAAAACGGCTGACGCGGGTGGGAGAGAACTCCGCTTGCAAACTGCATGCCATTCTACAGAAAACATCCCTCACGACGCAGCAGGGCGCCGGCGGGACCTTAACACAGCAAAATAACGACATTCAGTCGGTCTGTGACAAGCTTACCAGTATGAGTACCCCAGACAGCAATTCACACGTTTTTGAGGCCGCCCCTGCCGAGGCTGACGTGAGCCAGCACATCCGCGACATCTCGGAGGTGCCGGCCATCGAGGTCATCACCACCGCCGCCGTTCACCTGATGAGCGCAGCAGCAGTAAAGCTCGGCCTCGCCGCCGAGGACAATGCGGAGGAACTGAAGGACCTGGATGAGGCCCGCAAACTCATCACCGCTCTTGCCGGCCTGGTGACGGCCGCTGCCCCAGAAATCGGCTCACAGCACGCCGGACCGTTGCGCGATGGCCTGCGGTCCCTGCAGCTGGCCTTCCGCGAAGAGTCCGTCATTCCGGACGCCCCCGGCAAGGGCCCGGGCGAGAAGTACACCGGCGCGGTCAACTAGTACCTGACGCGGCAATTCCCTTAAGAACTAAATTTACGACGGCGGCGGGCGGAC
>JBDTQQ010000137.1:0-6463 GCA_039932075.1 Pseudarthrobacter sp.
CTGGTGGTCCTGGCCCGCTACATGCAGGTGCTGTCCAATGACCTGTGCACCAGCCTGCGCGGCCGGGCCATCAACATCCACCACTCGTTTCTCCCCGGTTTCAAGGGCGCCAAGCCGTACCACCAGGCCTACGACCGCGGCGTGAAACTCGTGGGGGCTACGGCGCACTACGTGACCCCGGACCTGGACGAAGGTCCCATCATCGAGCAGGAGGTGTTCCGGGTGGACCACAGCCTGGATGCAAATGCCCTGGTGACCGTGGGCCGGGATGCCGAGACGCAGGCACTGTCCCGGGCCGTGAAGTGGCACTGCCAGCACCGCGTCCTGCTCAACAACACCCGCACCGTCGTCTTCCGCTAACGCGAACGTCCGCCAAGCCAAACAGGAGAAACACTTATGAGCGCATCACCGCGCGTTGTCATCATCGGCGCCGGCATCGTCGGCACCAACCTCGCGGATGAACTTGCCACCCGCGGCTGGACCAACATCACGGTGGTCGAGCAGGGCCCGCTGGAGCTGGCCGGCGGGTCCACTTCGCACGCGCCGGGCCTGGTGTTCCAGACCAACCCGTCCAAGACCATGACGGAGTTTGCCAGCTACACGGTGGACAAGCTGCTGTCCCTCACTGCCGATGGAGTGCCCTGCTTCAACCAGGTGGGCGGCCTCGAACTGGCCACCACTGAGGCGCGGCTCCAGGACCTCAACCGAAAGCTGGGTTACGCCACGTCCTGGGGCATCGAAGGGCGGATCATCGACGCCGACGAGTGCGAGAAGCACTACCCGCTCCTCAACACCGGTGCCCTCGCAGACGGACGCCGCATACTGGGCGGCCTCTACGTCCCCTCGGACGGACTGGCATCGGCGGCCCGCGCGGTGCAGCTACTGATCAGCAAAACCCGTGCCGCAGGCGTGACGTACTTGGGTTCCACCTCCGTCACCGGCATTGAACAGGCGGGTGGCAAGGTCACCGGCGTAGAAACGGCCGACGGCGTGATCCCGGCTGACATCGTGGTGTCCTGTGCCGGCTTCTGGGGCCGCGAAATCGGCAAGATGGTGGGACTGAAAGTGCCGCTGCTGCCGCTCGCGCACCAGTACGTCAAAACCACTTCGCTGGACGTGCTGCACGGTGTGAACGAGCTGCCCAACGGGGCCAGCAAACCCATCCTGCGCTACCAGGACCGCGACCTGTATTTCCGCGAGCACGGCAACCGGATCGGCATCGGCAGCTACGCGCACCGCCCCATGCCCGTGGTCATGAACCAGCTCCCCCGTGTGGGCGCGGAGGAGATGTCCGATCACCGCATGCCTTCCCGCCTGGACTTCACGCTGGAGGACTTCGCGCCATCCTGGGAAGACAGCCAGGACCTACTCCCGGCCCTGCAGGGAACGAAGATCGAGGACGGTTTCAACGGCATCTTCTCCTTCACCCCGGACGGTGGCCCGCTTATGGGCGAAGCCCCGGACCTCGATGGCTTCTTTGTGGCCGAGGCCGTCTGGGTCACGCACTCTGCCGGCGTCGCCAGGGCCATGGCCGAAGTGCTGATCGAGGGCCAGTCCCGCACTGACCTGCACGGCTGCGAGCTGACCCGTTTCGAGGAAGTCCAGACGTCCGACCAGTACGTCAGCGAAACCTCCCAGCAGAACTTCGTGGAAATCTACGACATCCTGCACCCGCTGCAGCCCAAGGAATCCCCCCGCGACCTCCGCGTCAGCCCGTTCAACGTCCGGCAGAAGGAGCTCGGCGCGTTCTTCCTGGAGTCGGCCGGCTGGGAGCGCCCGCACTGGTTCGAGGCCAACCGTGGCCTGCTGGCGGAGCTTCCGGCGGAATGGCAGGCGCCTCCGCGGGATGAGTGGTCCGCGATGTTCTCTTCCCCTATTTCGGCGGCCGAGGCGTGGAAGACGCGCACCGCCGTCGGGCTCTATGACATGACGCCGCTGAAGCGGCTGGCCATCACCGGCCCGGGCGCGCAGGCGCTGCTGCAGCGGCTAAGCACGGGCAATATCGCCAAGAAGCCTGGCGCAGTGACGTACTGTCTGCTGCTCGCCGACGACGGCGGCATCCGCAGCGATGTGACCGTGGCGCGTCTGGCGGAGGAAGAGTTCCAGCTTGGCGTGAACAGCAATGTGGACTTTGACTACCTGCGCGTCGAGGCCCGGAAGCAGTCCGCCGCAGATTCCACCCAGTGGGTCCACGTTTCCGACATCACCGGGAGCACCTGCTGCATCGGACTGTGGGGGCCGCTGGCCCGTGAGGTGATGGGCAAGGTCAGCGGCGACGATCTCAGTAACGACGGCCTTAAGTACTTCCGGACCAAGGAAATCTCGGTGGGCGGTATCCCCGTGACGGCCATGCGGCTCTCCTACGTGGGCGAGCTCGGCTGGGAGCTGTACACCACGGCCGAGTATGGGCTCAAGCTCTGGGATCTGCTCTTCGAGGCGGGGCGCGAACATGGCATTGTTGCCGCCGGACGGGGTGCGTTCAACAGCATGCGGCTGGAAAAGGGCTACCGGCTGTGGGGCACGGACATGACGTCGCAGCACCAGCCCTACGAGTCCGGTCTGGGTTTTTCGATCGCCAAGGACAAAGAGGGATTTGTGGGTTGGGAGGCGCTGGCCGCCCGCAAGGAGCAGCCTGCCAACCGTGCTCTGCGGTGCCTGACGGTCGACGACGGCACATCCCTCGTGCTGGGCAAGGAACCTGTGTACGTGGATGGTTCTGCAGTTGGTTACGTCACCAGCGCCGCCTACGGCTACTCCGTCCGCAAACCGATCGCGTACGCCTGGCTGCCGGCTTCGGTTTCTGTCGGTGATTCGGTGGAGGTTGAGTACTTCGGGCAGCGCATCGCCGCGACCGTCACGGCCGAGCCGCTGTTCGATCCCGGCATGGAGCGGCTGCGCGGCTGACCGTTAGTGTTGGGCCCGTGAAACTAGTGTTCGGCGCGTGAGACCGGGGGTTGCCGGACCGGTAACCCCCGGTCTACACGCGTGCTCGCTCGTTCCTGGCTGAGGCGCACCCTTTCGAAGACCGCAGTCCGCTGGCCCTGGGAGTCCCCGGATCACTGTCCCACGCTGAATGTCAGACCCCTTTGCCATGATGGCTATATGGGGAAAGCAGCAGTGGCGAAGGCGTTTGCGGACATCAATGCCGCACTTGCTGTGCTGAATGCCGAAGTGGACGGGTCTGGTTCCGAAGCGTCGTCGGAGGCTGATCCCGTGCGTGGTGCGGGCGATCGCTGCCTGGACATCCTCGCCGGGGTCCGTGGGGCCGAGGGCGGCTTCGCGGGTCTGAAGGCCAGGGCTGCAGCGAAGTACGCCCGCTCCGTCCAAGCTGTCGCGGCGCCGGATGCGCCGGTGCAGGCACAGGAGATGGCGGTGACCGCGGAGGTCGCATGCGCACTGACCATTGGCGATCGCGCCGCAGGTGCGCTCCTGAACCAGTCAAACATGCTGACCACCGTGCTGCCGCTGACTATGGCCGCCCTGCAGGCGGGCACCATTTCGTGGCAGCACGCGCGGGTCATGGTGGATGAAGCCGCCACCCTGGATCCGGCCGGCGCCGCCGCCCTGGAGGCCCACTTTTTGGACCTGGACCGTGCCCGGGGATGCCCTGCGGGGGAGATGCCGGCGTCGCGGTTCCGGCACAAGGCCCGCACGTGGCGGGAGCGCCACCACGCCGAGAGTATCGAGCACCGCCATGCCAAGAGTCTCCTGGACCGGCGGGTCGAGTACGCCCCGGATCAGGACGGGATGGCCTGGCTCTCGGCGTATCTGCCGGCGGACCAGGCGGCAGCGATCTGGAACCGCACCACTGCCGTCGCCCGCGGTTTGCAGGGCCCCGGCGAGCCCCTGAACCTCACCCAGCTCCGCGTCGACGTCCTCGCCGCCGCTCTCCTCAACAGCGGAACCAATGGACGCAGCGCCGACGACGGCGGCAACATGAACCCGACAGAACATGATCCGGGGCTGGTTCCTCCGCCGCGGGCCCAGGTGCTGGTGACTGTGCCGGTGTTTTCGCTGCTCGGCGCCACCGAGGAACCGGCGATGCTGGACGGCTACGGGCCGATTCCGGCCTCGATGGCCCGGCACCTCGTGGCGAACGGGGCCGATTCGTTCTATCGGGTCCTGGTTGACCCGCGGGACGGGGCCCCGCTGGAGATCGGCCGCACCAGCTACCGGCTTACCACCGCGATGCGGAACTGGCTGCGGCTGCGGGACGGTAAGTGTCCCTTCCCAGGCTGCAGCAACCACTCCCTGGACAACGAAGCGGACCATATTCGCGCCTGGCATAAGGGCGGAACCACCGGTGTAGCGAATCTGGGACAGCCCTGCCCCCGCCACCACAGGCTGAGGCATACCAGCGCTTGGCGGCCCACACCCGCCACCAAGAACGAACCACCTGGCTGGATTTCGCCAACCGGCCGGCACTACAAAAGCGAACACCAGGACTGGGAGCCACCGCACTGGCCCGATCAACCGGAACGGAAGGACGATCAACCGGAACGGCAGGAAGATCAACCGGCACGGAAGGAATAATCACAGGGTGGCAAGTTAGCCAGTCACCCGGACTTCGTCCACCTTGGGCTGTCATTGGGAGAGGAAGGCCTGGAGCGGTTCCTTCACGCCCTCGCCTGACAACTGCCAGGTGACAACTGCCCACGTGACAACTGCCCATATGACAACTGCCCACTAGGAGGGGCACTCGCCGTCGTGCGCTTCCTGGTAAATCCGCCAGCGCTTCACAGCCGCGGGACGCACGCCCCGGTCCCCAGGAGGGCGAGCCCGGCCCGGTCGCCCGCACCAAAGTCGAACTGCCCGCTGTTCTCTTCGTGCATCAGTTGCGTGGGGTCGTCTACGTGGTCCAGCCCCAGGACGTGCGCGAGTTCGTGCATGATGATGGCGCGGACCAGCAGGGAGCCGTCGGAGCGGGCGAGGATTTCCGTGAGACCCGGCGCGTCAAGTGTCACCTGGCCAGCGACGAAAACGTAGGGTTCACCTGGGATGTGGGCGTACGCGCTGCCTCCGGTACCGGCAACTTTCCCAACCAGGTCAGGTGATTCCCCCGGTGTGGACCATGCAATGAGCACCGGGGCCCATTGCTTGCCGTAGCGGTCAGGCTGGTACGTTTCGCGCGTTTTCGACGGCGCTTCGGCAGTGCTTCCGTCATACACAAATTGCAGCCCGGAGGCGGCGGAGACCACGGACACAGCCTGTTCGATAAGCCGCTCGGTTCCCGGCGGCGCATTGTCGGGGCGGACCACGTAGTGCACGGGGCGGCAGGGGTCGTAGGCAACAAAACGCTGGCTGGGGTCCGGCGACTGTTGCAGGACGTACGCGGTCGATCCACTGGAAGCCGGCGGGAGTCCCAGCGGGGCGGACGCCGCCTCAAAACCGGGTGGCGGCACCTTGGCGCCTGGCAGGTACGGCAGGGCTGCGGGTAGCACGTACCGATCGAAGAGAGCCGGCGTGAAGTAGAGACCCACAACCAGAGCGATGCCCAGAATCGTGGCGGACCGCTTTCTCCACCTTCGCCCGCGGATCCTCTTTCGGTTGGCGGTTCTTCTGGCTGAGACCTCCGAAACCGGGGTGCCCCGCCACGGGTCAGGAGCCTGCAACTTGCCCAGTGCCTCGTCAACCGCCCACTGCGGAACGCGCCCGCTGGGCGAACGACGGATTCGCGGTAGACCGTCGTCGCCAGAATCCGATCCCAATAGTTCCCCCCTTGTGCCGCCACGCCCATCTTCATTGATGGTCAGATCAGCATAATGCCCGGCGCGGAGGCGGACGACGCCGGGGCCTCCCGCCGTCGTCCGCCTGCGTGAGATGGGGTTCAGGCACCAGCGCGGTGCTGCAGACTCCGGAGGTCCAGTTCGATATCACGGCCATTGACGTGGATCACCATCTTGGCGTCCTCGACTCCGGCTGCTGACAGGTAATCCATCAGAGTGGACAGAAGCATGTCGTCGCGTCGTTCGGTCTTGGATACTACGCTCTGATCAATTCCAAGACGTGCTGCCAGTTCATCCTGGGTAAGTTCAGCTGCCTTGCGAATAGTTGCGAGGTTCAATGCATAGATGCGGTCTTCGAGCTCTGAGGCCTCCCGGATTGCCGCGGTCCGTTCGGATACGCCGGGCTTTGCCAGCATCCTGTCGAGGCGGTCATTGCCCTTCTTGTATGTCTTCTTCACCATGTTCATCAACCTCCCCTTTCTCGTATCCACGGTTCGATGATCTGGTCCGCCCGGCTTCCGACGCTCTCGTAGAAATCGTCACCCATATTGGCTTTGTCTCCCGAAAACAATGCGACCACCGCGGTGTTCCCCTCGGGAGGAAACCAGCAGATGAGGCGCACGGCGATGCCCTCATGAAAGGGATGCGAGACTCGATGGAATGCCTTCAGCGGCCGACCGCAGAAAACTTCACCAAGGAAACCGGCATCCGGGTCAACTACACCATCCTGCCGGAGA
>JBDTQQ010000138.1:0-6428 GCA_039932075.1 Pseudarthrobacter sp.
GTTTGCGCGGCCGCGCGAGTTTGCCGAGGCCTACCGGCAGTCGAGGCAGGCAGCACAGGCGGCCGCCGTGGATCCGCAGCTCGGCGAGCTCGTGGACTGCCGGGCCACGGGCGTGTACCAGCTGTTGGCGTCAGCCGGCGGCGGAGCCGGCGCCTGGCCGGACACCGGGTCCGTCTACGTCCGAATGCTGGAGGACCACGATCGGAACAACGAGCTACTCCCCGTCCTGGAGCTCATTTACGACAATGACGGCTCGGTCCAGGATGTGGCCAACAAACTCCACCTCCACCGCAGCAGCGTCTACAACCGGCTGGGCCGGATCCGCCAGCTTCTCGGCGTCGACCCCCTGAAAGGCATGCCCCGTCTCGAACTCCATGCCGCATTGAAGATGCGTCGCTGGGCGGAACGTCCCCGGATTTAACTGGTTTCGGCGGGCTGCCCGGGGTGCGTCGCGTGGCCGGCCTGCTTGACCTGCTCGTTCTTTTTCTGCTGCTCGAGCCAGGCCATGATGGCGGCCAGCCTGATCCGGCGGTGCGTGCCGCGGTATTCAACCGGAATCTCGCCGCGATCGGTCATATTGCGCAGATACGTGTGGGAAATTCCGGCCAGTTCAGCGGCTTGGGAGGTAGTGAGCATTTCCTCCACGCTGCTTACGGTCACCGCTTCACCGCGGCCGAACCGGCTGAGGAGATCGACGACGGCGTCCCTCGCCTGGGGTGTCAGCCGGTGGACAGTGCCGTCCACGAAGACGGTGATGTCGTGGCCGCCTTCCAGTGCCTGCTGCAGTTTGCCTGCGTCTTCCACCGGCAGGCCGGCAGTCATCCGGGGAGCTATCAGTGCCATGCCCCCACCCTAACCGGCGCCAGCAGAGGCGGGCGGTATGCTCGCTGGGTGAAACTTACTGGTGGCCGGGACATCGAAGCCGGCGGTCTGGCCGGCCGGCTCTACTCCTCCGTGGCGCCTAACACCCATGCGCCCCGCCGGACCTACGTCCTGTTGCACGGGATCGGCGTTTCCCACCGCTATCTCGCACGACTGCACCACGAACTGGCACTGGGTGCCGACGTCTACTCCATTGACCTCCCGGGATTCGGCGATGCGCCCAGGCCCAGCCGCCAAGTACCGGTGGGTGAGTACGCGGCCTTTGTCCGTGCTGCGCTTTCGGACGCCGGCGTGACGTCCTGTGTGGTGATCGGTCATTCCATGGGGACCCAACATGCAGTTGAACTTGCCCTGCAGGAGCCGGGCCTCGTGGGCGGCGTTGTGCTGATGGGCCCGGTGGTGGACCCCCGGCGCCGGTCGGTTGCGCGGCAGGCGCTGGCACTGACCCGCGATGCCATGTTCAGCGAGAGCCTGTCCGCGAATGCCATCGTTTTTGCCGACTATTTCCGGGCGGGCCCCCGCTGGTACCTCACCGAGTTGCCCGTGATGATGCAGTACCCCATGGAGGCCCGGATACCCGGCGTCACTCAGCCAGTGCTTGTACTGCGTGGCAGCAAGGATCCCGTGGCGGGCCGCGAGTGGTGCCGGCGGCTCGCAGCCCAGGCGCTCCAGGGAAGCCTCGCCGAAATCCCGGGTCATGGCCACGTTTTTCAGCACACCGCCACGGGACCGGCCGCCGCAGCAATCACCAGTTGGGCCAGGGCCGCGGATGGCTTTGGCGTTACAGCTTAAGCACTATTCGGCGTCGAGGTCCGTTTCCAGGAGCTTCACCAGCGAATCCAGCGCCGCGTCGGCGCCATCGCCGTCTGCCCGAAGGACCACCACGTCACCCTTGGCTGCCCCAAGCGTCATGAGGGACAGGATGCTGGAAGCGTCCAGCGCCTCGTCTTCCGGCTCGCCCTGCATGGCGATGGTGACCTCGACTCCCACGTCCCCGGCTGCCTCAGCGAAGAGCGCGGCGGGACGGGCGTGCAGGCCGGAGCGGCTGGCGATGGTGGCAATGCGTTCGGGCATGGTTCCTCCTGGGTAGTGCTTTGGCGGTGGTTGGCAACGGCGTGGCGCCGGAGCGGGCTGCCTAAAGCCCGAGTTCTTCGAGCACGGGAAGTTTCTCCCGCACCCAGGCGCGGGCCTCGGTGGCGCTCGGCGCGGACAGTGCCAGCTTGGCCAACTCCTGCGCCTCGGCGAGGGTGACCGTCTTCAGGACCGCCGCCACGGCGGCGAGGGACCGCGCGGTCATGGACAGCGTGTTGACTCCCAGCCCGGTCAGCACGACGGCGAGGGCCGGGTCAGCGGCGGCCTCACCGCAGACGCCCACCGGCTTGTTGTTGCCTTCCGCGCGGGAGCCTTCCACGGTGAGTCCCACCAGGCGGAGGACGGCGGGCTGCCACGGGGTGTTCAGATTGGCGAGCGGGCCCAGCTGGCGGTCTGCGGCCATCGCGTACTGGGTGAGGTCGTTGGTGCCGATGCTCGCGAAACCTACTTCGCGCAGGACGGATTCGGCGGTGAGCGCGGCGGACGGAACCTCCACCATGACGCCGGGGGTCTTAATGCCGGCGTCTGCGCACATGGAGGCAAAGCGGGCTGCCTCTTCGGCCGTGGAGATCATGGGAGCCATGACCCACACGTCCGCTTCAGACTGCTTTTCCGCCAGTGCGATTGCTTCCAGCTGGCGGTCCAGGACGCCGGGGGTGGTGAAGTCTGTGCGGTAGCCGCGGACCCCGAGCGCCGGGTTGGGCTCTGTTGAGTCGGTCAGGAAGGGAAGCGGTTTGTCGGCGCCGGCGTCGAGCGTGCGCAGGACCACCTTTTTGCCTGGGAAGGCGTCAAAGACGCTCTTGTAGGCCGCGGCCTGCTCTTCCACGCTGGGTTCGGTGTCACGTTCCAGAAAGCAGAACTCGGTGCGGAACAGCCCTACGCCCTGGGCTCCCAGCTTCGCGGCAGCTTCCGCGTCCTTGCCGCCGCCGACGTTGGCGAGCAGCGGCACCAGGTGGCCGTCCGCCGTCGTGCCTGTGCCGGTGAACTCGGACAGCAGGGAAGCCGTTGCTGCCCAGGCCTCCGCTGCTGCGCGGAAGGAGTCGTCGGGTTCTGAGGTGATGCTGCCGGCGGCGCCGTCCACAAACACTTCGGTGCCGTCCGCCAGTTCGTCCACGCCTACCGCGGCAACGACGGCAGGAAGGCCCAGGGAGCGGGCGATGATGGCGGTGTGGGACTGCGGGCCGCCGCCTGCGGTGACGAGTGCAAGGACCTTGTTCGGATCCAGGGTGGCGGTGTCGGCCGGCGCCAGGTCCTCTGCCACCAGGACGAAGGGTGTGTTGGAGGAGGGGATGCCGGGCGCGGGAACACCCCGGAGCTCGGCCACGATGCGGGCGCGGACGTCCAGGACGTCGGTGGCGCGTTCGGCCATGTAACCGCCGAGGTTGTGGAGCATTTCCGCCACCGAGGAGCCGGACTCCCAGATGGCGCGCTCGCTGGAGGTGCCGCGGGCCACAAGCTTGGCCGCGCCCTTGATCAGCATGGTGTCCTTGGCCATCAGTGCCGTGGCCTCCAGGACGGCCTTGCCGTCACCCGTGGCGTGGGCGGCGCGGGCCTTTAGTTCGTCGTGCACGGTCTGGGACGCCGCTTTGAGGGCTGCGGTGGCCTCTTCGGCGGAAGTACCGGCCGCCAGTTGCTCGCCCGCGGGGGGCTCGCTGATGGGTTTAGGCATCTGGCGGATGGTTCCGATGATACGGCCGGGGCTGACGCCTACTCCTGAAAAGGTCTGCACTGAAGGTCCTCATTCTCTGCCGGTAGCCAGGCGCGCCCCGGAACAGCCCCGGCGCCATGCCGGGGTGCCGCTACTACTGCGTGCGGCGGTGGAAACGTGCCTGAAAAAATTGTATGTGATTCAGTTCATATAGCAATGTTATAGGTGATAGGGTAGCGGCTATGAGTTTGGATGGCCAGCTTCCTCCCAAAATGCGACTGTTGCGAGCGGCAGCCGAATTGCTGGCAAATTCAGCCGGGGCAGCCGTTTCCACGCGCCAGATCACACAGCTGGCAGGTGTCACGGCGCCCACCCTGTACCACCACTTCGGTGACAAGGAAGGTCTCTTCGACGCCGTTGTTGCCGCAGGTTTTGAGGAGTATGTTGCGGGCGAGAGAGATTTCGCCCCGTCCGGACAGCCCCTGGAGGACATCCGGCGGATGTGGGACAACCACGTCCTGTTCGGGCTCAAGCAGCCGGAACTCTACTTGGTGATGTTCGGCAATATCCGGCCGGAAAGCCGCCCAGCCATCGTTGCCGATGCGGAGGCACTGCTGGAGGAAATGCTGACCAAGGCAGCGGCTGCGGGCCAGTTGAACGTCCAGCCACGGGAAGCAGCCAGGTCCATCCTGGCCGCCAACGTTGGCGTGACGCTCATGCTGATCGCGGAGCCGGCCGCCGAACGGAACCTTGAACTGTCCACCATGACCCGGGAAGCCATGATTTTTGCGGTCTCTACGGAGCAGGCCGCAGGAACGTCCCCGGAAGACTCCGGGAGGTCCTCGGTGGTGGTCGCCGCGATCGCCTTGAATGCCGCACTCCAGGCATCGCACTCAGACCAGCTATCAAGCTCGGAACTCAAATTGTTCCTCGAATGGCTCCACCGCATCTCCACCAGCACGTCGTCGTAAATATCGGACCCATCCTGCGCAGCAGCAGGAATGACGGTTAGGAAATCACATGGCAACAGAGACAGTTGCAAAACCTCGCACCAGCGTGCGGGTCGGCGTCCAGAAGTTCGGGACGTTCCTGTCCGGAATGATCATGCCCAACATCGGTGCATTCATCGCCTGGGGCCTCATCACCGCCCTCTTCATCGAAAAGGGCTGGATCCCGGTGCCGGGGTTGGGGGGCTTCGGCGAAACGGACGGGAAACCGAACGTGGGCCTGGTTGGTCCCATGATCACCTACCTGCTGCCCCTCCTGATCGCGTACACCGGCGGCCGGATGGTCTATGACGTTCGCGGCGGCGTGGTGGGCGCCATTGGCACCATGGGCGTCATTGTGGGCGCGGGCATCCCGATGTTTATCGGTGCCATGATCATGGGCCCGCTCGGCGGCTGGACCATGAAGAAGATCGACTCCCTGTGGGACGGCAAGATCCGGCCGGGCTTCGAAATGCTCGTGAACAACTTCTCAGCCGGCATCTGGGGCGCGTTCCTGGCCATGCTGGGCTTCTACGGCATCTCACCGCTGGTTCAGGCGTTCAGTACGGGCGCCGGAAACGTAGTCCAGTTCCTCGTTAACAACGGCCTGCTGCCGCTCACCAGCATCTTCATCGAGCCAGCCAAGGTACTGTTCCTGAACAACGCCATCAACCATGGCGTACTGACCCCGCTAGGCATCCAGCAGTCGCTCGAACAAGGTAAGTCCATCCTGTTCCTGCTTGAAGCCAACCCCGGCCCGGGCCTGGGCATCCTGCTGGCCTACATGTTCTTCGGTAAGGGCGTGGCCAAGGCCTCAGCTCCCGGTGCGGCGCTCATCCACTTCCTCGGTGGCATCCACGAGATCTACTTCCCGTACGTCCTGATGCGTCCGCTACTCATCCTGGCTGCGATCGCAGGCGGAATGACCGGTATTGCCACGCTGGCCATCACGGGCTCCGGCCTGGTTGCGCCGGCAGCACCTGGCTCGATCCTCGCGGTACTCGCCCAGACAGCACGCGACAGCTACCTCGGGGTGATCCTCGCGGTGGTTCTTGCCACCACGGTTTCCTTCCTGGTGGCCTCCGTGATCCTGAAGACCACCAAGCACAGTGACGAGACTGACCTCAACGACGCAACGTCCAAGATGGAGGCCATGAAGGGCAAGAAGAGCTCCGTCTCCTCGGTCCTGACGGGAGCCGGCGCACGTGGCGGAGTGGGCACGGCTGTCCTGGCCGGCCCCGTCAGGAACATCGTGTTCGCGTGCGACGCCGGCATGGGCTCCAGTGCCATGGGCGCCTCGGTGCTGCGGAACAAGATCAAGGCTGCCGGGTTCCCGGAGGTCAAGGTCACCAACGCGGCCATCGCCAACCTCAGCGACACGTACGACGTTGTCATCACCCACCAGGACCTCACCGAGCGGGCCAAGCCGGCCACCTCGAGTGCCGCCCATTTCTCGGTGGACAACTTCATGAACAGCCCCCGCTACGACGAGATTGTGGAGCTGGTCAGGGAAAGCAATGCGCCGGAAGCCGCCGGCAGCGATACTGACACGGCCGGTGCCGCCGGCGTTGCCGGAGCAGCCGGTGTCGGCGCAGACGCCGCCGCTGCAGCGGGCCGCGGAGCCCACGTGGCCGACGCCCCGGTTGACGCAGCACCTGCAGCTGACGGCGGTACTGCACCAGCCGCCGTCGCGCCGTCGGACATCCTCGTAGCGGACAGCGTCATCCTCAACGGCACCGCCACCAGCCGCGACGCCGCCATCGACGAAGCCGGCCGGCTCCTGCTGGACCGCGGCGCCGTGGACGAGGACTACATCGCAG
>JBDTQQ010000139.1:0-6417 GCA_039932075.1 Pseudarthrobacter sp.
CGGGGCAGATTACCCGACAGCAGGGAGTAGAAGGTGGCCCTACGCTTACCGCTACGCCGACGCCCGCGCCATGCGATCCGGTTCCAGCGATTGTGAACAGCCCGAACGGCAGCGGCGCACAGAATAAGCTGACAGCAGTATCGGCAGTTTCAGCGACCGATATATGGTCGGTGGGATACTACCAGAGCAGCGGGTTGTTCAAGACGATGGCGATCAAGTGGGACGGAAGCCAGTGGACGCTGGTCGCCAGTCCGAACGGGCCAAGTGAGGATAGCTACCTTTACGCGGTGGACAAGGTAGCGTCGAATGACGTGTGGGCGGTTGGCGAGTCGGTGGAGAATCCGATGACGAGCTCAACGGCTTTGCTTTTGCACTGGAATGGCACGGATTGGAGTACGAATAGCTCGCCTAATCCCGGCACGTTCAACAGGTTGAATGGGGTGTCGGCTGTGTCGAGCAACGATGTTTGGGCAGTCGGCATACAGTATACAAGCGCGGTAGACAGTCAGCGCACGTTGGCTATGCATTGGGACGGCACGAGTTGGACGACTGTGCCTGTGCCGAACTATAAGAGCGGCGCGAACTTCCTGACCGATGTTGATGCTATTTCGGCGAACGACGTGTGGGCTGTGGGATATGCTTATGACCAGTCCCTTCCGGGCTTCCGAGGCCTGTTTGCCGACGAAGCTGGGAAGCTTGACCAGCTTGGGCCCATCGGAAATGGTCAGCGTCACGGTCCCGCCCTTCGTCAGGGTTCCGGTGGCGGGCGACTGGGCGGCGACAGACCCCTTGGGTACTTTGGAATCTTTGACCTCGTCCTTCGCGACCTTAGCGGTGAGGCCGGCAGCTTCGATGGCATCCACGGCCTCGTTCTCGTCCATGCCCACAACTGATGGAACGGGAATCGGCTGCGGACCTTTGGATACCAGCAGGTTCACCGGGGTGCCATGCCGTGCGGGGGTACCCGAGGCCGGATCCTGGGCGAGCACAACTCCGGCGGCCACGGCTTCGTCAAACTGTTCCGTGGCATTGCCCAGAGCCATCCCTGCCTGGTTCAGTGCAACCTTTGCCTGGTCCAGTGTTCCGCCCGTCAGCTTTGGTAGCCCGTACAGCTGCGGCCCCTTGGAGACAAACAGCGCCACGGGCTGAAACTTCCTGATCTCTGTGCCAGCTGCCGGCTCGGAGGCCACCACCAGTCCCGAGGGAACGTCGTCATCGAACACGTCGTTGGTCCGGGACTGAAAGCCAGCCTGGCTCAACACCTGCTGAGCCTGGGCCACTGACTTGTTGGCGACGGCCGGAATCGTGGCGGATGCGCCCGGCCCCATGCCGAAGAACCAGCCGGCCCCGGTGGCAAGCAGGGCGATGATAATGAGGGCCACCACCCAGAGGATGCCCCGGCGACGAGGGTTCCCCTCGCGCAGGCTCCTGACCGGCGTCGCCGCTGCCCGCGATCTTGCCTTCTCATCCTCGCGGTCGAGTTTCCGCTGCGCGCGCTTGCTGAGCGGGAGGGGCGCCGGGGCCTCAGCCTGGTTCCGAAAGTCCTGTTCGTACTGAATCTGCCGCGGGTCTGACGGGTACAGGTCATCCGGCGGGTACAGGGCATGAGCCGGTGCCGGGGCGTGCGGCGGGCGCGAAGGTTGTTGGGGCCGCGGCCGGCCGAGGGAGGAGGACAACACGGCCGTGGGATTGTTGGTCCGCGCGATAATCTCGGTGGGGTTGGGCTGGTCGGCCGGGACGGCAGCGGGAGGCCGCAGGTCCAGTTCGGAATTGGTGAGGTTGGTCCGGATGTGGCGCAACTCCTGGAGGAGCGCATGGCCATCCACTGGCCGGTTTTCGGGATCGTTGGCCGTGCACCACTGGACGAGTTCATCCATTTCGGCGGCGAGCCCGGGCACCAGTGCCGACGGCGGCCCAACGGTTTCGTTGACGTGCTTGTAGGCCACCTGAATGGGTACCTCGCCGTCGTAAGGCTGCTGACCGGTGAGCATCTCGTACAGCATGATGCCCACGGAGTAGATGTCACTGCGGGCATCGGCAGTCTTTCCCAGCACAAGTTCGGGGGAGAGGTAGCCCACGGTGCCGATCAATGCTCCCGTGCTGGTGGATGTAGTCACGGCCCGGGCCAATCCGAAGTCGCCGATCTTGATGCGGCCGTCGTCGGCGATGAGGACGTTCTCCGGCTTGACATCGCGATGGATCAGGCCGGCGGCATGGGCCTCGCCCAGGCCTTCCACCACGGGATCGATGAGGGCGAGTGCGAGCCGGGGAGGCAGCGCACCCTTGGACCTGATGACGTCGCGCAGAGTGTGGCCCTTGATGTACTCCATGACCAGGTAGGCCGTCACGCCGTCGTTGCCCTGGTCCAGTACTCCCACAACGTGCGGGTGGGAAAGTTTCGCGGCGGCCTTCGCCTCCCGGCCGAGCCGGTCCAGGAAGGACTCATCCGTGGCGAGGTGTGGATGGAGGACTTTGAGCGCGACATCCCGTTCCAGCCGGAGATCCGTGGCGAGATAGACGGTGGACATGCCTCCGCGCGCGAGTTTGAAACGGACGGCGTAGCGGTTGTCCACCAGCGTTCCAACGAGACGGTCAGACACTTGTTCCTGCACCTTACGATCCTAATCCCGCAACGAAAAGGGTCCGAACCGACGTGCGGTCCGGACCCTTATCGTTATCCCGGGTGCCTGTTTCGGCAACCCCCGTGCGCGTTGCGAAGTTGGCCGGTTAGCCGAAGTTCTTCTGGTGCGCCTTGATGGCAGCCACGTACGCCTTGGTGTCGTCGTACATGCCGTACTTACTGACTGAGTACTGGCCCTGGTAGTAGCCGGCGATTGCCGTGTCCACGTCCTTGCTGGTGGCAATCAGCCGTTTGATGATGGCAACACCGGCAGTCGCGTTGTCGTAGGGATCCAGCAGATTCAGCTTCCGCCCAACGAGGTCCGATGCCCACTCACCGGACGTGGGGATCACCTGCATGGTGCCAATGGCGTTGGCGGGCGAAACTGCACGCTGGTTAAAGCCTGACTCCTGGTGTGCGAAGGCGAGGGCCAAGGACGGCTCCACCCCCATCGCCCGGGCCGTGTCAGCCACGATGGTGCGCATCTCATCCCGGGACGGTACCGGTGCGGCGTTCAGCAATGCCTTGTTCTGGTTGGCGGAGCTCACCACGGCTTCAGGGTAGGAAAAGCCCAAGAAAGAACTGGGAACCAGTGGGGTCACCGTGGCTGCCGGGGTGGAGGACGCCGGCTGGATGGAGGCGCCGGGGATGACCAGCTTGTTGCCCGGGTAGATCACAGTGGTCATGCTCAGCTGGTTGGCTGAGAGGATGTCCGAGAGCTTCACACCGTGCTTCGAGGCGATCGCGGACAGGGTGTCGCCTGCCTTGATGGTGTAGGAGCCACCTGGAGCGGCGGATGGTGCAGGGGCTGCCGGAGCAGGGGCCGGGGCCGCCGGTGCGGCAGCCGGCTGCGGCGCGGGGGCCGCCGCCGCCTCGCCGGATCCGACCTTGACCTTCTGGCCCGGATAGATGATGGAGCGCATGTTCAGGCCGTTCCAGCTGAAGATCTCAGAGAGGCTGACGTTGTGCCGGGAGGCGATGGCGCTGAGCGTATCCCCGGCCTTTACCGTGTAGCTGCCGCCCGGGCTGGCCGGCGCCGACGGGGCGGCTGCCGGGGCAGCCGGGGCCGGGGATGCAGCCGACCCGGACAGCTTGATCTTCTGGCCGGGGTAAATGATGGTGTTCGGCTGCAGGTTGTTCAGAGTCAGGACTTCGCCGGTGTTCAGGCCGAACTTCCCGGCGATGGCGCTGATGGTGTCGCCGCGGGCGATCGTGTATTCGGCAGGAGCCGCGGGCTGCGCGGGCCTAAAGGACGCCGGAATGCTGGAGGAAACTGAGGCCGCCGGGATGAGCGCCGCTTTGGCTTCGGCAGCCTGGGCTTTCATGGCGGCCGCAAGCGTTGCCGGAATGGCGCGGGCGGGCGCCTCTGCCGCGGCTGGCTGGGCGAGGGCCAAGGACGACAAGACAACCGCAGGAAGTGCCGCTGTGGTGGCCGCGATCATGGGCAGACTCGGCCGGGATGCCTGCTTTGGCGAGCGGGTCGTCGTCATGGAAAGAATCCTCTTCTTTAACTGCCGGGGGACGGGTGATGCCTGTGACTACTGATACTAGTGTTACTTAAGTTGTTACTGTTACAAATGTGATCTATGTGAATCTCTCACGAATTCGTCCCTAGCACAAGAAGTTGGCAGTGTCCCGTATGTGCGGTTTCGCGGAGTGTCGATCGGTTCCTCGGATTGTGCGGTAAAGCCGACTAGGCGGCAGGGCTCCGGCCGTGGCAATCTTGATCCGTGAGTAACGTAGAAAGCCTTGTGGGCGAGTGGCTGCCCCTGCCTGATGTCGCGCAGTTGCTGGATGTTTCGATTACGAAAGTCCACAGCCTTATTGATGAACATGCACTGGCGGCCCTGCGGGTCGGGGAACGGCGGATCCGCTCAGTACCGGCCGCCTTTATCCAGGATGGTCAGGTTGTCGACAGCCTGCGGGGAACCATCGTGGTCCTGGCGGATGCCGGCTATTCGGATGAGGACCTCATTGTCTGGCTGTTCACCGCCGACGATTCCCTGCGCGGCCGGCCAATTGATGCCCTGAGGGAAGGCCGAAAAACCGAGATCAGGCGCAGGGCACAGACTCTCGCCTGGTAGCGCTGGCGCCCGGTATCACTGGACCTGGTAGCTCCGGGTCCCAGACGGTGCCGGTATCTGCCGGCGTTGGAATCAGGCGGCGCGGCTGACGGTAGCTTCGGCCAGCCGTCGCAGCGCCGTCTTTGGCAGTTCGTCGAGTGGCAGCTGTTCCAAGGCCTCGTAAGCGGCTGTGCCGAATTCGTTGATCAGCAGTTCGGTGGCCTGCAGTGCTCCGGACTCTTCAATAATCCGGCGGATCTCGGCCACGTCCCCGTCGCCCAAGTCCGGGCTCCCGAGCTTTGCATCAATAAACGCTGACTCCTGCGCTGACGCCTGTTCCAGCGCCAGCGCAATCAACACGGTCCTTTTGCCTTCGCGAAGATCGTCGCCCGCCGGCTTGCCGGTGGTGACGGGGTCGCCGAAGACGCCCAGGACGTCGTCACGCAACTGGAACGCCTCACCCAAGGGCAAGGCAAAGGCCGAATAGCCACGGAGCAGGTCATCCGAGGCCCCCGCCAGTGCACCGCCAAGTGCCAGCGGATGTTCGGTGGAATACTTCGCGGACTTGAACCTGATGATCGACTGGGCCCGCGTCACAGCTCCGGCCCGGTCCCGGACGGGTCCGGCGACTTCTTCCAGGATGTCCAGGTATTGGCCGGCCATCACTTCTGTGCGCATGAGGTTGAAGATCAGCCTCGCCCTGCTTCCCGAGGCCGCCTGCCCGCCGATGTCGGTGAAGGCCTCTTCACTGAAGGACAGGCACAGATCGCCGGTCAGGATGGCCGCCGCGTGTCCAAACCGTTCGCTGTCCAGTGCCCAGCCTTGGGCATCGTGCAACTGGCTGAACCGGCGGTGGACGCTCGGCCCGCCCCGGCGGGTGTCCGAACGGTCGATGATGTCGTCATGGATGAGGGCCGCCGCCTGGAACAGCTCCAGGGCCGACCCGGCCGTGACGATCTGCGCGGACTCGGGCTCGCCACCGGCGCCCCGCCAACCCCAGTAGCACATGAGGGCGCGCAGTCGTTTGCCGCCGGTCACCAGGTTGGAGATTGATCCCATGAGGGGTTCGATGTCGGGTGAAATTCCTGCTACCAGGGCCTGCCGAGTTGTGAGGAACTCTGTCAGCTCACCGGCAACTGCGGCTACAAAGGCGGTCTGTTCAAGCCTCAGCTGTTCCGAAACCGTCACTTGGCTGACTCAACTGCCGCATTGGCGCCGATGGTGAAGGTGGAAACGCCGGCCGCCTCGACCACCGCAACGTTGACAGTCTCGTTGTCGTTTCGGACGAAGTCCTTGGACGCCACCGCTCCCACTGCATCGCCAGGTACGGCTTTGAATCCCTGGCCCTCGAGGTGCTTTGTGTAGAAGTCCACGACGGCGGTCGTGGGGGCTGTGATGCTGGCAACGAGCGCCGCGGTGGCAGGCTGTTTGGCCTTATCCAGGCTGCTGGCAATCACCGTCGCGCCCGGCATGACCGGTATCAGCGTTTCGGGAAACCCTTCCACGATCTTTCCCACCGTGGCAGACGTTCCGGGAGACGCCGTCGGGCTCGCCGAAACCGTGACACTGGACGGGCTGGAGGCGGGCGAGGACGTGCCTGCTGACGATGAGGTCACGTCGGGCGCCGCGGGGCTGCAGGCGGCAAGGGCCAGCAGTGCGCCGGCGGCGAGGGCCGCTAATCCTGTTGGCTTAAGATTTTTCGTGACCGTCACAGGGACTTTCCTCCTGGGGTTG
>JBDTQQ010000140.1:0-6416 GCA_039932075.1 Pseudarthrobacter sp.
TACACGCTGCTCACGCTGATGCTGTCCCTCCAGGCCTCCTATGCGGCCCCGCTTTTGCTGCTTGCCCAGAACCGGCAGGACGACCGCGACCGCGTGTCCCTCCAGCAGGACCGGCAGCGGGCAGAGCGCAACCTTTCCGACACCGAATACCTCACCCGCGAGCTCGCTTCGCTGCGGATCGCCCTGCGCGAAGTGGCCACCCGCGATTACGTCCGGGCCGAACTGCGATCGCTCCTGGAAGACATGCTTGAAGCGCAGGAGGAACTGCGCACCCATGACCCTGCAGGATCCGGCAGCCACGAGTCGCCCCGTGACAAGATCAAGGAAAAGTTGAAGGAAAAGCGTGACAAACAGCGGGGCCCCCGCACGCAGCAGATGCCGAAGGTCAAACCCAGCCACGCCGCCACAGGACCCGCCGCCAGCCAGGCTACAAGCAAAGACACCGCGGCCCCGAAGCACACCCCTACCCCCGAAAGCTGAGCCCGGCCCGAATGAGCGCCACCCTGGAGCAGGCAGTCCACGCTGCGCTGGCCACTGTCATAGATCCTGAGCTCCGCCGTCCCATTACGGAACTGGGGATGGTGGAGTCGGTGGACATCTCCGGCGATGGAACGGTCAGGCTGGCAGTCCTGCTCACGATCGCCGGTTGTCCCCTGCGGGGCACCATCACGGCCGACTCCGAACGGGCGCTGTCCGCCGTTCCGGGCGTGACCGCCGTCGAGGTTGAATTGAAGGTAATGAACCAGGCGCAGCGAGATGCCTTGAAGGAGCAGCTGCGCGGAGCCGGGAACCAGCGCGGCATTCCGTTCAACGAACCCGGGTCACTGACCAAGGTCTTCGCTGTTGCCAGCGGAAAGGGCGGCGTGGGCAAGTCCTCCCTCACCGTCAACCTGGCCTGCGCCCTCGCCGCGCAAGGGCTCCGCGTTGGCATCGTGGACGCCGACGTCTACGGCTTCTCTGTTCCGGGCCTGATGGGCATTACGCAGTCGCCCACCCGGGTAGACGACATGATCCTGCCGCCGGTGGCGTACGGCGTCAAGGTCATCTCCATCGGCATGTTTGTCACCGGCAACCAGCCTGTTGCCTGGCGCGGCCCGATGCTCCACCGTGCCCTGGAGCAGTTCCTGACCGACGTCTACTTCGGTGACCTTGACGCCCTGTTTTTGGACCTTCCACCAGGCACCGGCGACATTGCGATTTCCGTGGCGCAACTGCTGCCCAAGGCCGAGATCCTGGTGGTAACCACCCCCCAAGCCGCGGCAGCCGACGTCGCCGAGCGCGCCGGAGCAATCGCCACTCAAACGGGGCAGTCCGTGGCCGGCGTCATCGAGAACATGTCCTACCTGCAAATGCCCGACGGCGGGCGGATGGAACTCTTCGGAAGCGGCGGCGGGGCGATCCTCGCGGAACGGCTCAGTGCGACGGTGGGCACCGATGTTCCGCTGCTGGGGCAGATCCCACTGGACATTTTGTTGCGCGAGGGCGGCGACACGGGTGCGCCCATTGTGCTGAGCCGGCCGGAGACTCCGGCGGCCATGGCCCTGTGCGGTATCGCCGACAAGCTTGCTGCCAAACCGCGGGGCCTGGCGGGACTGAAACTGGGGCTGCAGCCGCGCTAAAGCAGCGCTGATTCAGCGCGGCGAAGAAGCGGGGCTACGTGGCCTCGGAGTCGAAGGGAGCGGCCGCGCCCGGCGGCAGGGTCTGGACCACGCGTTCGGGCCGCGCCGGCGCTGCCGACGCACTGCTGGCAGCAGCGACTGCCGCCCCCGAGACGGCAGCCACGGCGGGAGCCCCTGCACTGACGGGCTTGGTGTCATCATCCAGGAGGGCCTCCTTGATGATGCGGCGCGGATCGTACTGCCGGGGATCGTATTTCTTCCAGTCGACATCCTCGATGTCGATCCCGACTTCTTCCTTGATCTGCTCGCGCGCACCGGAGGCCATGCGGCGGACTTCTTTGACCAGGTTCGCCAGTTTTTGGGTGTATTCGGGCAGCCTTTTGGGGCCGATCACCAGGATGCCGATGATCAGGAGCAGGAAGAACTCGGGGCCGTTGATTCCAAACACTTTAGGAAGATTACCCCCTTCGAAGCCGCTCTGACGATTCGTGCCCAAAGGGCTGAGAACCTGCCATCATTACCCTGCCAATATCTCCCCGACTTTACGGATTCCGCGTTCCAACCGGGCTGCCGGCGATTCGTCACCGGCACCTGCCGAGTCGGCGCTCGACGCCGTGCCGGCGCCTGCGTCGATGCCTTCCGCGGCGACGGAACTGAGCCGCTGGAGCACTGGAAGCGTGTCATCTGCCCGGTCAGCAGGGAGGTCGGACTCCACAGTGAACGTACCTGCGGCCGTTGCATAACTGGCCGTCCAGGGAGCGAGGCTTCTGACCTCCAGTTTCCCGGTGGCTGCCGCCGCCTCGTCGGGGTGCTGTTCCACCACGGTCGCGTAGTGCTGCCCGTCCGAGAGGCGCAACTCCACAGCCGGCATGCCGTTAAGGGTGACGGCATTGGCGCTCCGGATCTGAAAGCCCAGCGACTCGAACCCCGGGCACACCCATCCCTCCGCACGAAGCGCGGACAGTTGCGGAGCAGTGAGCGCCCGACCGTCCGCGGGCAGTTGGGCGGTGTGCTGCATCAGGCTCCCGTTCATGGCCGCGCCTGCCGCAGGAAGGGTGTCCCCTGCCAGCGCGAAGGCACTGACGGCAAGAATTCCGGCCGCGGCAGCCGTGCCGCCGGCCGTGAGTGCAAGCGCCCGCACCCCAGGGTACTGGCTCTGGACCGGCTCCGGCGTAGCCGCCAAGAGCTGGGTCCTGGACAGCAGTCGGGCCGTCAGATCGTCACTGGCTGGCGGCACGTTGGCTTCGCGGAGCCGCTCTATGTATTGGCGTTCGCGCTTGACCGCCGCCGCGCAGTCGGCGCAGCCCTGAAGGTGCTCGGCGCCGCGGTGATGCCGGCGGCCGAAGGGGTTCTGAAGCGTCATGGTGCCGATCAGAGGATGCTGGCGATGCGCGGCAGCGACAGCTTTGGCTTGCGGCCCTGCTGCGGGCGGGGGTCACGGTGGGCCAACTTCTCGCGCAGCATGGTCCGGCCACGGTGGATCCGCGAACGCACTGTGCCGAGCTTTACTCCCAGCGCCGCGGCCACTTCATCGTAGGAGAGGCCTTCCAGATCGCACAGGACGACGGCGGCGCGGAAGTCCGGCGGTAGTTCCTCCAGTGCGGCCTGGACGTCGAGGTCAAGATTGTTCAGCTCGAAGCTCTGCTCCGGACCGGGCTCGCGCCCGGGGATCCGGGACTCCGCGTCTTCGCCCAGCGCGTCGAAGCGGATCCGGCTCTTCCGGCGTGCCTGGTCCAGGAACAGGTTGGTGGTGATCCGGTGCAGCCAGCCATCGAGGGTTCCCGGCTTGAAGTTCTCCAAGGAACGGAAGACGCGCACGAACACTTCCTGGGTGAGGTCCTCGGCGTCGAACTTGTTTCCCGTCAGCCGGTACGCGAGCCGGTACACCTTGGCAGAGTGGTTGGCCACCACTTCCTCCCAGGTGGGCCGGACCCATGCGGCGGCGGAAAGTTCTGTTGCAGGGACAGGTGTCACATCTGATGCTGACATCGTCCACTCCCATCGTGGATTGCTATCGCCCGGATACTGTTGACATCACTGGTTCGGCGCCGATCACCTCACGGATGAGCGGATCTCCATCATTTCAAAGTTGACTGGGAATTTCCTGACCGGCGGGGCCCTTCAGCCGACGGCGCAACGGATTTCTTCCGCAGCTGACACCATCGGACACAGTAGGCTGTAGTAAACACTCCCCTGCCGCCCAGAAAGCGAATCCCCCATGAGCGCCGACAAGTCCACGAGCTGGTCCTATGCTGAAGATCTGCCCGCCGAAGACGAAGTCATGGTGCGTGCCAGGGAGCGTTCCTTCGAGTTGGGTGTGACCCCCATCGGGACGGGCGTCGGCGCCGTCCTGACAGTGCTGGCTGCAGGGTCCAAGGCCCAGACCGCCGTCGAAATCGGGACGGGGGCGGGCGTCTCGGGCGTCTGCATCCTGCGTGGCCTCGGTCCGCAGGCCGTGCTCACCACCATCGACGTTGACGTGGAACACCTGAAGGCTGCCCGCGAGGCGTTTTCGGAAGCCGGGAGCCCGGCGAACCGCACCCGGACCATCTCCGGCCGAGCGGGCGATGTCCTGCCGCGCCTGACCGATGCTGCCTATGACCTGGTGTTCATCGACGCGGACAAGCCCGGCCTGCCCGGGTACGTGGAACAGGCCGTCCGGCTCCTGAAGACCGGCGGACTGCTGATCATCAACGACGCACTGGACAAGGACCGCGTCGCCAACCCTGCGGCCCGTGATGCTAATACAGTGGTTTTGCGTCAGGTGGGCAAGTCAATCCGCGACGACGACCGGCTCGCCTCCGCGATGCTGCCTACCGGCGACGGCCTCCTGGTAGCGGTCAAGAAATAGAACAGGGCCCGCAGCCTGTAGCTGCGGACCCTCGCCCCACGGGATCAACCGTTCCCGAAACTATTCGGTAACGCCCACGAGGCATTCCTTAAGGTTGGCCGCCTCCGCAGCGTTAAGTTCCACCACCAGCCGTCCGCCGCCTTCGAGCGGTACGCGCATGATCAGGCTGCGGCCCTCCTTGGTGACTTCCATCGGGCCGTCGCCCGTGCGTGGTTTCATAGCCGCCATGAGGAATTTCCCCTCCATTTAGTCCAGGACATAGCAGCCCGGGCGGGCTGTGTCCGCGTGGTCAAATCAAGCCGCCATGGCGGCCCGTACTGATGCCGCCATTGCTGAACATTCTGAATTCTGTTGTCCCTGCTTACTCCCTATTATCCTGTAATTACCCGCACGTAGCTAATCGATGGACATTTACGGCCGCGTCGGATTCCCGGACCTGCCGGCGCGGTGCCGCGCTCCATCACGGCGGATAATCACCGCCGCCCGGAAGCTGCGCCCACGCCCACAGCCAGACAATCCAGACGATCTGGAGCAGCACAAACATGGTTAAGACGGTGCCACGGTAGGCCTTCGAACGGGACACCAGCGCTGCCCCGAGCGCCAGCGGAAACAGCGGAAGAAGCATGCGGAACGTGCTGGTCTGCGGGTGCAGGAACACTAATAGGTACCCCATGTAGCACGCGCACCACAGGCGAAGCTCTGCACCAAGCCGCACCACCGGCCTGGCGAAAAGCAGGAGCGCAAACAGTCCCGCGAAGACGAACGGCGCCAGCACTCCCAGGACAGGGCCGAAAAGGTCCACGCCGGTATCGAACCACGGCTTGAAGGGCACCAGGTCGTGGCCACGCCAAACCGTTTCGGTCTTGGTATAGGCCGCGATGTCGCCGGTGGCAACCCAGGCCGCCGCCGGCCAGAAAAGTGCAGCGGCGCCACACAGTGCGGTGAGGCCGGCAAGGGACACCAGCTCGCGCACACTGTGGGATCCCGCCTGCCCGGCGCGGAACCGTTCCACGGCCCGTGCCACCAGGAGAAGTCCCAGCATGGCCGCAAACGGGACACCGACGGGGCGGGAAAGGCACAGGAGCACTACTGCCGGCATGGCCCACAGATAGTGCTGCCGGACCACCAGCAACAGCGTGGTGGCCAGAAGGAAGATAGTGAGGGGTTCCGCATAGGGAACCTGGAGGATGGCCGAGGCGGGAAAGGTTGCGAAGAACGCCGTTCCCCACAGCGCCGTACTGTGCGATGCCTTGTGGCTGAACAGGCAGTACACGGCAAGGGCGGCGCCGAGCCCGGAGAGCATGGCCACTACCGTCAGCGCCGCGGCCGGACTGGCTCCCGTCAGGCCTGCCATCGCCCGCCCCAGCGCAGGGAAGAGCGGGTAGAAGGCCCATTCATTTTCCTGCACGTTGCCCGCGGCGTCCGTAGGCAGTGTTGAGGGGTACCCGTCAGTGATGATCCGGCTGTACCAGCGCGCATCCCAAATGTTGATGAAATTCCAGTAGTCAGGCCTGGGGGGAAACCAGGGATTGGGCCCCTGCTGCCGGGCAGCGGCGATAAAGATGCAGGCGCTGACCACCCGGGCTGTGACATACAGGGCGGCTACCTGCAGCCACCACGGCCACCGCCGGATGGCACCCGTGGCGCGGGCACCAAGGGCGGTAACGGACGCCGTCGGGCCCGTCCTGTCACCCGTGTCAGCGCTCAAGCGCCGGCCTCCGGCGCGGCCGCCCGTTCGGCATTGAGCAGCCGGGTCCGCAGCTCCGCCAGTTCGGCGTCCTTGCCAGCCAATTGGTCGCGCAGTTCGTCAAGGACCTGGTCCACCTGGTCCATCCGGTAGCCTCGGAGGCCCAAGGAAAACCGGACGTCATCGACGTCGGCTGTCCCCGCATCCGCGGGCAGCAGAACCGGCGGCAGGTTGGCCGGAGGTTGGGCGAATCCGGCAT
>JBDTQQ010000141.1:0-6392 GCA_039932075.1 Pseudarthrobacter sp.
ATTGTTGAGTGGCTGAGGGCTAATGCGCCAGTAACAGCCCAGACCATACGAGCCTCCGCACCGGAAGCACTTATCCGTTCATTCGAAAAGGCAGCGCCGAACGGGTGGCCCGAAGATCTGTCGACCCTCTATCGCCTCTTCGACGGCGCAGAACCATCAATCGCAGGGTATATCTTCCCGCACTACCGTCCGTTCCCCCTGCAAGAAGCTGAGAAGACGCGACAAATGCTGCTCGACATCTGGGCGCGGGTCGGAGAGGAAGCAAATGCCGTCGATGAACGTGAGAAGAGGTCGCCTCTTTACTTGAATCTACGTGCGGCCCACGAGGCTTACCGCGGTGCTCCTAGCCCCACGCACCATAGGCCTTACGACCCGGCACGTGCTGAAGCTGAAGAGGCGGGTACTCGCGCTTCTATGTTCATCTCATCGTTCCTCCCGGTCGCAGGCGACGGTTCCGGCGACTTTCTGTTCGTCGATCTCAGGAAAGGACGGCAGCACGGCTGTGTCAGCGAATATTTCAAGGAGGAGGCCGATTGGCGCCCCGCCGTCTGGCCATCTCTTGAAACTCTTTTGGCCGAGACTCTGTCAAGCCTGCGAACCGGGCAACCGGCGCTGTCCTTCATACCCACCGTTATAGAGGGCAGGCTGAATTGGGAACTATCGCCGGGACGTTAGTATCTCTCAGCAGCTGCGCGAGATCACGGGCCCCGAAAGGACCACTTGATATACATTGACCCGCCCCTGTGGCCAGCACACGACACGCACTTTTCGCACCTCGTCTCGGACAGCTCGCTGGCGGAACTTCACGACTTCGCCGCCGCGGCCGGCATCCCGGACCGGGCGTTCGACGGCGACCACTACGATGTCCCGGAGCGCAGGTTTGATGACCTCGTGGCCGCGGGCGCCGTACCGGTAGAAGCCCGGATCCTGGTCCGCAAGCTCATCGCCAGCGGGCTGCGCATCCCTGCCCGGCGGCGCAGCAAATCCCTCAAAGTGCCGCTCCTGAACCGGTGGGAGGGCGTCATGCCCGGCCACGACGCCCTCTTCCTGGACCTCCTTGACCGGTGGGGCGAGGAGCACCGCAAGTACCACGGCCGCACCCACCTGTTGGCTGTCCTCGAGGCCTTGGACCTGCTCACGGAACCCGCCGATCCACCGCGGACGGTGCTCCTGGCGGCTTGGTTCCATGACGCCGTATACCGCGGCGTCGCAGGCCAGGATGAGGAGGAATCAGCCCGGCTAGCCGAGGACCGGCTGTCTGAGGCAGGGCTCCCGGCTGCCGAGGTCGAGGAGGTGGCGAGACTGGTCATGCTGACGTCGGACCACCGCCCGGAACCAGGGGACGACGACGGCGCCCTCCTCTGCGACGCGGACCTGTCCGTCCTCGGGGGCGAACCGGAGCAGTACGCCCGGTATGTGGCCGCCGTCCGGGAAGACTACGCGCACATCGGCGACGCCGACTTCGCAGCCGGACGCGCCGCCGTCGTACGCCAACTGCTGGAACTGGACCCGCTGTTCCACAGCAAGCGGGCACGGGAGCTGTGGCTCGACGCCGCGCGCCGGAACCTTCAAGGTGAGCTCAGGGAAAACCCTCAGTCTACGACCGTGACCTCACCCACCATCCCCATGTAGTCATGCAGTGCGCAGATGTACTTGAAGGTGCCCGCCTTGGTGAACGTGACCTCGAAGGATGACGCCGGACCTGCATTCGCGGGAATGATTCCCGAGCTGAGATCGCCGCCGCTGAAATGGGTGGGGTCACCTGACCGGGCGAAGACATTCGCCGGCTCAGCGCCGAAGGTGACCGTGTGGGGCGCATCCATTCCGGGATTGCTGAACACCACTTTGTCGCCCACGTGCACTGTCACAGTCGGCTCCACGAAGCGCATGACCATCGCAACGCCGTCGTCGCCGCCTGCCAGGACCAGGTGATCACTGGCTTGCTCGGCCAAGGAATCATTCAACCTGTAGCCGTCACGAAGGATGGACCGCTGCTGTTTATGGGACGAGCGATTGTAGTCCCGCTGGGAATAGGGGTAGTCCGACCCTTCTTCCTGAACGTGCACAGTGCCCTTCATGGCCATGCCGTGAACCAGGCAGTAATACGTGAAGTCGCCCTCTTTCGGGAACGTCAGCCTGTAGCTTTCCACGACTTTAAAACCCGGAACTTCGACGTTGGACATGAGCCCCGAGTTGTAATACGACGTTCCGTCATAGCTGTCCGCCCCGACCGGACCCAGTTGCTTAGGGTCAAACGGATTGAACGGCTGCAGCGATTGGCCCTGGGCGAGGAAAGACACGGTGTGTATTTCGGCCCCGTTCGCCTCCCAGTTGATGGTGTCCCCAGCGTTGACGGTGATGTCCGAGGGGAGGAAGGCCATGCCCTGAATTGCCTGGTCCCAGGATTCGGAGCCGACCTGAACTGTCCAGGAATGCGTCCCCCAGCTGGATGCACCTGCCGGACCGGCGACGGCCAGGGACGTTGCCAGCGCAGCGGCGGCCGCCAGGATGAACGGAAGTGTGTGGAATCTGGTGCGAATGCCCTTTATCTGCTTCATCGCAATGCTCTCTTGTAAACCGTGTCCGGCCATGACTGGCCGATGGATCCCCGTGACCGGTTCAACCCCAGCCGGGAGCAATCCCAAACTGGTCACTGTTTCTCGGCGGGCGGATCTTCGGGCGCTCCTGCAAGGATGCAGAGGCGCAGGCAAACAGCAAGATCCACTGGCCGGAAAAGCACCACTACCGTGGTGCGGCGCAGTTTTTCGATTTTGATCCAGACGCCTTCGCTGGCGGGCGTGATAGCCGAACGGGCGGAAGCTGAGGCGCAATTATTACACTCCTCCTGCGACCCCAATTTGTCGAGGTTAATGCGCCGTTTAGCGGTAAGCCGTGATGAACGGCGTGTTGGTGGGCACGATCTGCTTGCCCAGCGGCATCAGGCTCACCGGGATGAGCTTCAGGTTGGCGATGGCGAGCGGGATGCCGATGATGGTGACCGCCATGGCGAAGGCCGTGACCACGTGGCCGATCGCGATCCAGACGCCGGCCACCACCAGCCAGATGACGTTACCCACGAGCGAGAACACGCCGGTTCCGCCCGGCTTGTCCACCACCATCCGCCCGAACGGCCAGAGTGTGTACGCTGCGATCCGGAACGAGGCGATGCCCCACGGGATGGTCACGATGAGCAGGCAGCAGATGATGCCCGCCGCGAAGTAGCCCAGGGCGAGCCAGAATCCGCCGAAAACGAGCCAGATGATATTGAGCAGTGTCTTCATCTGTCCATTGTGCCCTGCCGGGTCTGACAAAAACGTCGGGGTCTGCCCTGAGTGGCCCCTGAATTCCGGCTGGATCGCGGTGGGATGATTAGTGGCCGGGTTCAGACAGGGGTCTCAGCCTTTGCCGCCGTAATGAACGCGCGGATCTTGTCGAGGTCCTTCACCCCGCGCGAGGCCTCGACGCCGGAGGAGACGTCCACGCCCCACGCGCCTGAGGCTGCGGCGGCATCCGCCACTGTGTCCGGAGTCAGTCCACCGGCCAGCAGCCAGTTGCGGCCCTCAAGCGCTGCCACATCCAGCATCGATGCGTAGTCCCAGGTCTCGCCGGATCCTGGCACTGCGGCATCAATCAACAGGAGCTCCTCGCCCCAGTCTTCGAACGCGTCCGCAGTGGATGCCATGGTGACAGCCCGGACCAGTTTCATGCCGGCGTCGTGCACTGTTGTGACGTCTTCCGGGGTGAGGTCGCCGTGGAGCTGGATCCACTCCAAGCCGGCGGCACGGGCGATGGCAACGGCATCGCCGACTGGCTCGTGCCGGAACACGCCGATGGCGGTCACACCGGCGGGCACATTGGCCAGCAGTTCAGAGACTTGCGACGGCGACACCACCCGCGGGCTCGCGGTGAGGACAAACCCGACGGCGTCCGCTCCGCTGTCCACGGCCACGCGGATCGATTCGGCCGTTCTGAGACCACATACTTTGACGAACATTCCCGGCTCCTTCAGGCAGTCTTCGCGATGCCCCCCGGGAGGAGATTAGCAGGAATTCCCGCCTGCGCCGATGGGGCCGGGGTAGTCAGCGGTCTGACACCACACGCTCCACCATGGCCCGGCCGGCCTGTTCAAAGGCAATATCCCCGACCTGGCTGGCCCACACCACCGTTCCTAGGGCCTGATTCAGGTTCTCCAGCCGCCACAGGCCGGCCTCGGCGCACCCCACCATCTTGCCCAGGCCGTCATAAAAGGCTGCCGCCAGTTCGGGCCGGCCCACGAACTGCTGGTGGCTGAGGCGCACGAGATCGTGCACCCACGGACGAGGTTCCGCCCGGCCAAAATCGATGATTTTGACCTGCCCGTCCGCCTGCAGCCAGTTCCGTGGCTGGTAGTCCCCGTGCGTGGAAACAAGCTGCACCATGCCCGGTTCGAGTGCATCGAGCTCGTGGGCGAGCCTGGTGAGTTGGGTTTCCGGCACGAGCCCGTGTGCCCGGTCCATCCACGACCAGGTTTTGGCGATCAGCGCCTTGATGTAGTGCGCGGACGTGCCGGCATGCCGGTGGATTCCCTTCAGGAGCGCGCCGGCCTGGCGGTACGTTTCAGGGTCATCCTCGGCCGGTGTTCCTGCCACCAGTGTCCCCGACAGGAACCCTGTCACGAGGATCCCGGCCTCCGCCGAGGCGTGCCGCAGCACGGGAACACGGCCGGCCAAATCTTCGAATCCGAGGCCATGGGCTGCGATTTCGCGGCGGATGTGGTGGCTGGTGGTGCTCGCCTTGACGATGAGTTCTTCGCCGGACGGCGCCACAACGTGGAGGACGGTGGTGTCCTGCAGGGGCCAGCTGTAATCGCGCACCACGCTGAAGGAACCGAGCCAGCACGTCAGGAGCCGGCGTTGTTCATCCGTGATCCCCGGTCGCATTCACCCAGCATGCCACGCGTGGGCGGCCTGCCCGACGAACTAGTCTGGACGAATGGAGATCATCCGCTTCGCAGAACTCAGGTCCGAACCGTGGCGCAACGGCGGCGGGGTAACCCGCGAACTGGCCAGCCACCCCAAGGCGGCCTCGGCGCAGGACGGCGCCTGGGACTGGCGCGTCAGCATCGCCGACGTCATCAAGGCCGGGGATTTCTCGGCGTTCCCCGGCATGGAGCGTGTGCTGACCGTGGTGGACGGCGAGCTCCTCCTGCTTACGGTGGACGGCGCCGAGCATCCGCTGGAAAAGTACCGGCCCTTTAGATTCTCCGGTGACGCTGCCGCGAACGGTGCCCTGCCCACCGGTGATATCCGGGACCTCAACGTCATCACCCGGACCGGTTCATTCAAGGGCTTTACATCCATCATTGAGCTCTCCAAAAAGCGCTCTCATCCGGTGTTTGCGGGCCAGATTGCTGTGCTTCTCCAGGGCCAGGCCACCGTCAGCCCCGGTGCCGCCGGGGCTGCGGACGGCGCGGAAGGTGCCGACGGCGAAGCTGCCACGGCCCCGGCGGAACCCGAGGCGCTCAACCGCTATGACGCCGTCGTCGGTTCCGATACCCGAACCCCGGAGGTCCTGGGCCGCGGCTTCCTGGCGGTGGTTTCGATCGACCGCGTGGCTGGCTAAGGCGGCTGCAGGCTAGCCTCGCCTTCGTTACCTGAGCCTTTCCACACTGGTCAGCCGCTGACCGCGCTCCTAGACTCGGCCTATGACTTCCACCCCCTTCAATGCGCTCCTGTCCACCCAGATCGGCAACGAGTTTGCCGCCTCGCAGCAGTACATTGCCGTGGCCACATGGTTCGCCAACCAGGACCTTCCGCAGCTGGCCCGCTACTTCTACCGGCAGTCGGTGGAGGAGCGCAACCACGCCATGATGATGGTGCAGTACATGCTGGACCGCGACATCGCCTTCACCATCCCCGGTGTCCCCGCCGTGCGGAACGACTTCTCCACCGTGACCGAGCCGCTGGCCCTGGCCCTCAAGCAGGAGAAGGAAGTGACCTCCAACATTGAGGCCCTCTTCCGCGCCGCCCGTGCCGAGGACGACGCCCTGGGCGAGCAGTTTATGCTGTGGTTCCTGAAGGAGCAGGTGGAGGAAGTCGCCTCCATGACCACCCTGCTGAATATCGCCGAACGCGCGGACAACCTGTTCGACATCGAAAACTTCATCGCGCGCGAAACCGTCGGCAACGGTGGCCGCGATTCCGGCGCTCCCGAGGCCGCCGGCGGCGCGCTGTAGGAGTACCGCACCCCGGCGGTGACGTTGGCCACCGACGTGGCCACCCGCCGTCGGGCGTTGCTACGCTGGGACCAAGGCCCGGCAACGGGGCCTCCGGACGACGGTTCAGTACCCGGCACGCGACAAGACTGGCCAAAGGATCTGTCATGTCGTGGTTAATCCTCATTCTTTCCGGGTC
>JBDTQQ010000142.1:0-6391 GCA_039932075.1 Pseudarthrobacter sp.
GGCGGCGCGTTCGGCGTCCACCGGGCCGCTCGGCCGGCGGTCACCGCCGGACTGCTGGACGACGTGGGCCAGTTCATGACCGATCAGGCGTTCCCCATCGTTGGTGTCAGGGCGGAACTCCGCGGTGTTGAAGAAGATGTGGCTGCCGACGGTGGCGGCCCGGGCGCCAAGACGCTCAGCGTAGCCGGCGGCGCCGGCGTCGGTGTGGATGCGGACCGACGCGAAATCATGACCCAGCGCCTGGCGCATGCGGAGGCCGGTCGCCGCGGGCAACCGCTGGCCACCGCCGTCCCCTGCAGCCGGTAGCGCCTCCCGGGAATGCACCCGCTCCGGATCGGTTGCGCCCCTCTGGGGGAGGCTCTCTGCCTCCCCCTCATGGACTCCAGGGGTGCCGACCACTGATTCTGCCGCATAGAACCCGCTCATGGCTTGCCTCTCCGCCCGGTGGGCTCCCAATGCGGGGCCCGCACTTGGGCCCAGGATAGACGGACAGCCGTTACCTCCGTGTTATCGCTGCGGCCGCCCTGCTACGGCGCTTCGCGCACGGTTGTGGTTGCCGTTCCCAGCCGGGCAGCGGCCCAACGGTCGACGGCGGCATGCACGCTCTCCTCAGGATCCTCGGCGGCGGCAAGCGGCGGACTTTGGACATGAGGACTGGAACGGAAAGGGCTGCCCGGAGCGAGCAGAAACGTGGAACTCGGGACTGCGATGCATCCATAACACCCGGAGCCCTACGGGAATTGCTATCCAAGATCGGTTCACCCGCTCCGGGACGTAGGCTTACAGGACCCGGTGCAAGGCCACCCGAAACCGTGTTCGATCGCCGATGCTTGAGAAGTCGAGGGCGCGAGGGAGAAGCCGGCGCCGGAGCTCTGACATTTCCTGCGCTGTCGAGACACTCCCGAGGATTTTCTCGATGACCTCTATGTCGTCGTCCGTAATTACGCTCAGGGTTCCGCCGATCAGCACCTCTATCATGCGGACCTTTTCATTAACAGTGACAGCTGCGAGCGCGCGCCGGCTCTTGCCATTCGCCCAGTCCCTTACTTGGTTGTCATCTGTCCACAGGCTGGCCGCGATGCCCGGTCCTTCCCGGGCTCCCACTCCGGCCAGCGTGTGCGCATAATCAAGGCTGTTCCAGCGGTCCTGCCCCGGGTCTACCGGACGGGGTATGAGGCGCTGCGCGGCGAAGACCGTGGCGTTCGTCGGAGTCGGATACCCTGCTCGTTTGGAGAGTGCGTCGTCGATATCCTGTTTCGAGGCCCGGACTGCTTCCTGCGCCAACTCACGGTTGCGGGCATTGCGCGGGTCGGTTAGGAAGTCGTCGCCGTAGGCCAGCCAAGGCGGGTCGCCCCGGTCATTGGTGACGAGGACTCCATTCGTATTGTCCAGATCGTGAAGCACCTTGGACTGGATGTTCCCCCGGACGCTGCCGACCAGCTTCTCCCTTGGAGTGCGGATGTGACCGCCCGAAAAAGCATCGGTCAGGAAGTGGTCTGCACTCGCGTTCAGCCCCCAGGCGAGGGAGGAATGCCCACCTCGGGCTTTCTCAATCGCCTGCTGGTGCATCACCCTCCAGAAACCGAGATTGTTCCGTTCGTCGGAGGCATTGCTGAAATGGCTGACGTTCGTCTCGGCCAACGCCAGGTATCGGCCTGCTGTCTTGGTTTGCAGTTCCGCTGTGTCAGCTTTGCGGTGCACCAGCGGCACGAGATCAATCACCTCAGCCAAGGGCGCACGGTTGATGTCTGCGAACGTGGAGTAGAAGTCACCGGATAGGGCGACAACTTCCCCGTAGGTCAATCCATCCGTCATGGCCCGGCGGGCCTCTGGTGTGGCTGTCTTCCATCGCGCACGCCACTCGGGGGGCCAGCTTTCCTCTGGTTTGCGTCGCTCCGGAAAGTCGCGTTCGTGACAGTCAAGGACAATCAGTCCGGTAGTGGCGCCGCCGGCGAAATCACCGAGATCGCTGTGTTCCAGGCTGTCCCATTTCTGCAATGCCGGGGCGCTCAGGTGTGCGGATGGCGCCACAGAAAGGCCTCCGGTGAAGCTGCCGGACGAAACAATTCTCGCTTCCCGCTCGGCTGACGGGTCTGGCTTCTTCCCGTCTGAAACCAGCTCCGCTCCCGGGCCGAGCTGGTGGCCGCCCTGCTGGACGACGTGCGTGAGCTCATGCGACAGAAGCCGGCGACCTGCCATGGTATCCGTCGCGTATCTGCCGGCACCGAACACTATGTGGGGGCCTATGGTGAATGCCAGCGCGCCCATCGCGGAGGCTGCAGCGGCTGCATCCCTCCCGCTATGGACCCGCACCCCGCTAAAATCAACCCCAAACCGATCCTCGAAGGGCCGACGCTCGCGGTCCGGCAATGGCAGGCCTGCGGCATGGATGCTGACTCGCTTCTCAGGGGCGCCCGACGCTTTCGCACTGACATCGGATCGGTTCACGCGGACAACGAATTCCACAGCGACTCCGTCGGCTATCCGTCCCGTCACCGTTCGTTCGGGATTCTGAAACGTCCTTCTTGCAATTTCATTCTGCGCTCTTGAACGGGGCCGCGCTACTGGCCAAATCTGTGCCATGTCTTCGTTTTGCGAATGCAGGCCGAAAATCCGATCACCGGCACCGCAGTCATGTGACCCTGACCAGCCGGCCGCATGAAATGGTTTCAGGAGAAAACCGACGAACAGGCGGGGCTGCTGAACGCGCTGGTTCCAGCCGAAGCGTTCGAGATCGTCCTGAACGTCGCGTCCCTGGGCATCATCAGCACGTGGGGCATTATCGTCCTGTGCCAGATGCAGCTGGCGCGGCTGGCCAGCCGCGGTGAGCTGCTGCGCCCCGGCTTCCGGATCCCCGGGGCCCCCGTCACCGGTTGGATCACGCTCGCGTTCCTGCTCGCGGTCCTGGTCCTCATGGCCTTCGGCTCGCCCGTGGGCACCTGGACGATCGCCTCGCTGGTGGTCATCATCCCGCTGCTGATGCTCGGCTGGCGCCTGTGCCGTCACCGCATCCTGGAATTGGCAGTGCCGCGCTGCGCCGTGATGACGGTACCCGTCGCGGCTCACCGGGCGTAAGCAGGGCGCTGAGCGCAGCCCCGGTCTAGGCTTGCCTGCGCTTCCAGGCGGCGTGCCCCGCAGTGGCAGCCGCCGCCAGGACGAGGCTCAGTGCGAAGCTGAGGGCAAAGATGGTCCCGTACTGCCCCTCTTCGGCGAGTCCGGCCGTGAAGTAGGTGGCCAGGGAGCTGCCCAGGAACAGCGCGCAGGCAAACAGGGACACGGTGGTGGCGCGTGCATGCGGGGCGACGTCGGTGGCCCAGCCCTGCATCGATGAGTGCAGCACGGCGTTCGACACGCCAATCCGCACCGCCGTCATGGTCAGGGCCGCGGGTACCTGCCACAGGGACGAAGCGCCGAAGGCGGTGACCAGGACCGGTCCCCCGATGCCCATGAGCTGGGTGCGGGTGTAGCGGTGGACCAAAAACCGCATCAGCCGGGCACCGGCGATAACGCCGAGACCGGAGCCGGCCGCGAGTACACCGGCCAGGGAAATTCCCATTCCGGCTTGTTGCAGCGCCGGGACGATATACGTCAAGGCCCCCATGAGAACCGCTCCCTCCAGCACGGCCAGCCCGTAAACGCCGAGAGTGGAGGCGGCAAACGCCCGGCGAAGCTCCACGCGGCCCGGTCTGGACGGCCCCGGTCCGACCCGGCGCAGGGAGACCAGCAATGCCAGAGGCCGAGCGCGGGCAACGCGAAGACCAGGCGCCAATCGACCAGGGCGGCCAACGTTCCGGCGGCAAGGGTCGCGATCGTGGTTCCCAGGGATGCGTAGATCTGTAGATCGGACAGGCCCTTGGCGCGCAGGATCCCGGTCCGGGGTGTCGCCCAGGAGCGTCAGCAGGGTTGGATACAGCGCACCGACCATCAGCCCGGTGAACGCCCTGGCCAGGAGCAGGGGGACGTAGGCGCTGAACACAGTGCTGGCCACCGCTCCGAGCAACGCACCCACAAGGGCCGTACGCAGCACCGTGATCCGTCCGAACCGGTCGCTGATGAGCCCCCACACCGGCTGTCCGCGCAGAGCAGTGCGTACGCCGCCAGCAGTTCGACAGCCTGGGCCAGGGACAGCTCGGTCCGCTCGGCGAGCACGAGCAGCATGGGCGGCGTGGCGAAGCGGTCGAAGAAAGGCAGGAAGCCCACCGAACGCAGAATGGAGTCGGGCACCTCATCCCGTGGATTGCTGGATCGTCAAGCGGATTCGGGCGCCTGGTCCGCCGTCTGGTTAACTGCTCCTCGTAGTCAAGCCGGAGGGCACCGGTGCTACAACCTCGCGGGCACATCCGTCAGCGGTCACACTCTATGCCGGATGTGCCCGCGCCAATAAGATGACGCGCTCCGGGGACGTGGACGGATGCGGGTGGCTACGTCAGCGTCCAGGAGCGCTTGGACAGCCCGAACCAGAATCCTTCGATTACCGTCTTCGCCTGGATGTCGCCGGAGCCGTAGGCTGCGCCGAGTGCTATGTACAGCGGGGCCCAGTGCTCGCTTCTCGGGTGCGCCTCGCGGGCGGCCGGTGCCTTGTGCAGGAAGTCGAGGATGGAATCGACATCACCGCGTGCCATTGCTTCCTCCGCCCAATGGTCGAATTCGCTGGACGCTGCGGGCGGGGCGCTGTCCGGACCGCCCGCAGGGTTGAACCAGCGCAGATTATGCGTGGTGAAGCCGGAGCCGACGATCAGCGTGCCGCGGTCCCGCAGCGGCCCAAGCGACGCGCCGAGTTCGAACAATCCCTGCGGATCGAGGGTCGGCATGGACATTTGCACCACCGGCACGTCCGCGTCCGGGTACATCTCCTTGAGCGGGACGTAGGCTCCGTGGTCCAGGCCGCGGCCCTCATCCCGCTCGACGTGGTGCCCATGGCTGGCAACGAGCTTCTCCACTTCGGTGGCGAGCTCGGGTGCCTGCGGGGCGTCGTAGGCGACGTCGTAGTACTTCTGCGGGAAGCCCCCAAAGTCATATACCAGGCCCGGATTACGCTTCGTGGCACTGAGGGTGACGGGGGCATTTTCCCAATGGGCAGACACCATGAGGATGTCTTTGGGCTTGTCAAAGGTCCCGGACCACTCATTGAGTTCGCGGGTCCAGGTGGCGTCGTCGGCCAGCGGCGGCGCACCGTGGCTGAGAAAGAGTACAGGGGGGCGGTCAAGGATCTGCGTCATGGCAACAGCATACCAGTTTTTATTGAAGCTTCAAGTAAGCAATCGGATTGTGCCCCACTTCGGCGATACCTTGGGCAACAGCGGCTACCGCGGGACCAAGTGTTGGGAAATCACAGTGGCGCAGTCCTGCAGTTCTATGGTGCCTGCAGCCACTCCCACGACCAGATCGAAGCCCTCATCAGCGGTGAAGTCGTGGCGGAAGCCGTTGATCCACAGCATCAGCACCATGAGGTCCATGCGGTGCGCTTGCTTCTGCCGATGAGCGGATGGAGCGGGCCACCGAATCCAACAAGGCCGCCGTCTTCATGGGCAGTTCGGGATAGGCTTCCGTCGCCCTGACGGTTGCTGCCGGGCGGGCCAAGGCCGAGGCGAGCAGCCCGATGTCACGGATGTGGGACCAGCACCGGTCGATCACCTGCAGCGCTTCCTCAATTTCGACGTACGAACTCATGCATCCTCAAGGCGCTTCAGCAAGTCCGCGTCATGGCTCATGACGAAGTCCATGCCCGCACTGATATCGCGGCTGCGGCCGCGCCGCTGGAGGAGCAGTTCGGCCCCCTGGAGAAGCAGCGCCGACTTCGAGATGTGTTCCTCAGCGGCAAGCTCATCGAGCCGGCCAACGGCACCCGAACGTTCACCGGCGGGGAAGGGCTGCCCGATATACGGCATCGACCATGTCCGGGACCGGTGAGGATAGCCAGCGGCACGCCGGCCGACCGCGCCTACCGCGCCCACCCCGCGATGATGACGTCGAGCCTTCGTGGAACATGCACGCCCTCGACACGTTCGAGTTCGATGTCGCTGGTCGCGCTCGGACCGCTGATCATGGTCAGCGGCCGGGTTCCGTCGGCCCGGCGCAGCGCCTCAGGCAGGATGCCGGAAATGTCCTTAACCTCAACGACGCAAATGTGGTGGTCCGGGACAAGGCCGATGGCGCGGCGGCCCTGATCGGGGCTCCCGTCCAGGATGATGGTTCCGGTTTCGGCGACGGCGACGGCGCTGCCGGTCACCACGGCGTCCACCGAGTCCAGTTCCGCAACGGTGAGCGGAGCCGCTGCAGAATCCGTCCGGCGTCGGGCGTTACCAGGCTGGCTGTCCACGGGGGCCGGGCCGTCCGGCACCACATAACTGCCGGCGTCGGCCAATAGTCCGGCGATCAGCGCGGGCACCTC
>JBDTQQ010000143.1:0-6383 GCA_039932075.1 Pseudarthrobacter sp.
CAAGCCGGCATTCGTCCGGCCAGCAACAGCCTGCCCGCCCTCATTACTCCTACGAGCATCCTGGGCGCCCTCGCGGGGCCTGTTCTCGGCTGCCTCGCGGTCCACGCCGTGGGGCAGTTGAGCTATCCCGGCCCCCAAAGGCCACGCCGTTCGGCTGTCCTGGAAGTCCGCCGCGTCCGTGATTTCCTCCCGCGTGGTCTCGCATGGACAGTGGCAGCGATCTTCGCGGGTGCGGCGCTGCAGATTGGCTATGTGGCTGATCTTCCCGCCTATAACGCCGTCCGTTATGGCAGTTTCCAGGAAGGCCCGGATGGCTTCCGCCCTGTCGGCGGGGACGGCCGGATCCAAGGATGGGTTCTTGCCGCCTGCCTGGGCGCAGCGTGGCTGGCCCTTGCACTGGGAACCGCCCTGGTACTGAAGCTCATCAGCCACCGAAGGCAACTGGAAGCCCTGGGCGCGGCGGACAATGACGTCCTGCGAACGGTTGCCATGAACAGGCTGCTGAGGACAGTTGCCACGGTTGCGGCCGGGCTCGGCGCGGTGGCCGGAAACTTCGCGGCCCGGCCTGACCCCGCCAGCAACGCGTCCGGCTGGACCAATACGGCCGGAATCGCAGGGCTGGTGGTGCTGTTGGCGATGTGGGCATGGGCGCCACCGAAGCTTGCCAGTGCCCAGTCCGCCGGCCGCGCAGGGCCGACCACAGAATCACCGGCGGGAGCGCACCCCGCAACGCGCCTGACTGTGTCCTTGGGCGCAGCGTTAGGGCTCGCCCCGGTGGCGGTCGCGGCACTGGGACTCTTTGTTCCGGGCTTTCTGATGCCCGGTTCGGCATTCCCGGGGCAGCCGGCGGTGCTTGTTGCCCTGATCGCAGTTGCAGTCCTGTTGGTTTGCGGGGCCGGCGAGCTGCTGCTCCAACGCAATTATGTGTCCCCCGGAATGCCGAAGACCTGGCCGCGGCAGGTGGCGAGCCCGGCTCTGCTCACCACCGCCATCGTCGCCGCTGTGCTCCTCACCTCGGTCACAGTCCTCACCGCCACGGGTGAGTGGAAGCTGCGCGAGGCCGGCGTCTTTGGCCCGGGCGGCATCGCCGTTGGTCCTTCCGCCTGGGTGATCGCGGCGGCGGCAACGGTGGCTGTCGGAGTCATCGCCATCGTGCCGGTTGCTGCAGCCCGAACCCGAGGCAGCATCTCCACTGACATACCGGGCCTGGACGCCGCCCTGCGCGCGATCACGGTCCATCGGGTGGTGCGGACTTTGGCCGCCTACTGCACAGCGCAGGCCGGCGTGCTGCTGATGACGGACAGCATGGCGTGGCCGCCCCTGCTGGGCATGCAGCCCACAACCTGGGACGCCACGTGGCAACCGGCCGTCATTGCCGGTGCGCTGCTTGCCGCCGCTGGCGTAGTGATCGCAGTCATCCCGGTCAAGGGATTTGCCCGGACTCCGGCCGTCCCGGCGAAGTCCGTGCGTGAAGGGGCGCAGTGAACGCCGGCATCTCCGTGGACCTGCACTCGGCAATTCCGCCCTACGAGCAGATCCGCTCACAGATCAGCGCCCTCATAGCCACCGGAGCACTCGAAGCCGGGAGCCGGCTGCCCACCGTCCGCAGCCTGGCGGCGGACCTGGGCATCGCCGTTGGAACGGTTGCGCGGGCGTACAAGGAACTCGAAGCTGTCGGCCTCATAGAATCACGACGCCGGAACGGCACCGTCGTTGCCGCGCCGACGCCGGGCGGGTCGGCGCACGCGAACGGTCCCGTGCCGGAAGCGGTGACCGCCGCCGTCGGCCTCGTGATCAGTGCCGGACGCGACGCCCGGCTCACAGATGAACTGCTGCTGGATCTGGTCCGTGGCAAGCTGAGAAAGGGCTGACCTGATGCAGGACAATGCTCCCAAACAAGGCCGACGACGCACGTGGTTCGTGCCGGCCCTGCTGCTGTTGTTAGCCACAGCAGTAGTGCCGCGCAGCCCGCTGCCATCTGGATTCCCTTGTTGGGCTTACACAACATTTGTTTGCGTCAGGGCTGTGTCGGCTGTTACGGCCCCACCCGAAGCCCAAAGGTAGACTTTAGCCGTGAGCATCCCGACGCCTTATGAAGACCTCCTGCGCGATGTCCTGGCCCATGGCACGCACAAATCCGACCGTACGGGCACCGGAACCACCAGTGTTTTCGGCCGCCAGATCCGCTTCGACCTGGCCAAAAGCTTCCCGCTGATCACCACCAAGCGGGTGCATTTCAAGTCAGTGGCGGTGGAACTCCTGTGGTTCCTGCGCGGCGAATCGAACGTGAAATGGATGCGGGACCAGGGCGTGACCATCTGGAACGAATGGGCCGACGCCGAAGGCGAACTGGGTCCCGTGTACGGCGTCCAGTGGCGCAGCTGGCCCACTCCCGACGGCGGCCACATTGACCAGATCGCCGAGCTGGTGGAGAACCTGAAGTCCAACCCGGATTCGCGCCGGCACCTCGTGTCCGCCTGGAACGTCTCCGAGCTCAAGGACATGGCGCTGCCGCCCTGCCACGCGTTCTTCCAGTTCTACGTGGCGGACGGCAAACTGTCCTGCCAGCTATACCAGCGCTCGGCCGACATGTTCCTGGGCGTGCCGTTCAACATTGCCTCGTACGCTCTGTTGACCTGCATGATCGCGCAGCAGGTTGGGCTCGAGCCGGGCGAGTTCGTCTGGACCGGAGGCGACGTCCACATTTACGAGAACCACATGGACCAGGTCCTCAAGCAGCTGGACCGGGAGCCCTATGAGTACCCGCAGCTGAAGATCACCCGGAAGCCGGCGTCGATCTTCGACTACACATTGGACGACTTCGAAGTGGTCGGTTACGAGCACCACCCAACAATTAAGGCTCCGATCGCCGTATGAGTACCGAGAACACAGCAGACCCGCAATCCTTCACGGAGCAACTCGCGGGCTCCGTCACCGGCGTCGGCCTCGTCTGGGCGCAGACCTCGGGCGGCGTGATCGGCAAGGACGGTGACATGCCGTGGAACCTGCCCGAAGACATGAAGCACTTCACCCGGCTCACCACGGGCCACCCGGTGATTATGGGCCGCAAGACGTGGCTGTCGTTCCCGGAAAAGTATCGGCCGCTGCCTGGCCGCACGAATATTGTGATCACCAGGCAGAAAGGCTGGGGCGAATCACCCGAGGCGGAGGGCGCCGTCGTGGTTCCCTCCCTGGATGATGCGCTCCTCGAGTCCCAGTTCGTCGACGGCGGCGAGACAGTCTGGATCCTGGGCGGCGGCGAAGTGTTCCGCCAGTCCACCGAACTCGCTAACGTCGCGGTGGTCACCACCATCGATGTGGAAGCCGACGGCGACACGTACGCTCCCGAGCTCGACGAGACTTGGGAGGCGGCCGCCGCCGTTCCCCCGGACGGGTGGCTGACCGCAGCGAACGGGACGCGCTACAGGTTTACCAAATGGGTTAGGACGCAGCGCTGAGATGTTGAAAAAACCGGAAACACTATTCGTGCTGGGGTACATGCTCCTGCCACTACTCGCGCTCCTCTCCGCGATTGTTGGCCTGACCATGATCTTGGGCGGCAACAAGATCGCCGGTGCCATTGTGCTGGTGATAGTGACCCAGGCCTTCGCGTTCGGCGCCTTCTTTGCGCTACGGGCACGGAAGGCTGCCGTGCTGGAGGAAGACAACCGCGGCTGACGGTCTAATGTCGGTGTCCCCGCGGATGAGCAGGGCACTCCATCGCAGCGCTGCCAGGCCGCCGCTAGCGTTGTTCAGGGAGACTGATGAATCTGCTGCTCAAATATTGGGGGAAGAGATCGGAGCCCGCTTGGCGGGAATCGCTGCGAAGGCCAAACGCCTTCGCGCCGAACGCGGACTTCCCGAACCCACCGCGCGGCAGTTCGGCAGATGCCGGAGCTTGCCCGCCGCCGTCGTACGTTTTGGCCGTGACGTAACCGACTGCGCTGTGCCGGTTCCGAAGTCTAAACTGTACGAATGACTACAGCAGCTACCCCCTCCGTCGGCCTGGTCGGATGGCGCGGCATGGTCGGCTCCGTCCTGATGCAGCGCATGCAGGACGAGGGCGACTTCGCCAACCTCAACCCGGTGTTCTTCTCCACGTCCAACGCAGGAGGTGCCGCCCCGTCGTTCGCTGACGGTGCCGGCAAGCTCGAGGACGCGTTCGACGTCGACACGCTGGCGAAGCTGCCCATTATTGTCACCGCCCAGGGCGGCGACTACACCAAGCGCATCCATACCGAGCTGCGCGGCCGCGGCTGGGACGGCCTCTGGATTGACGCCGCTTCCACCCTGCGCATGAACGACGACTCCATCATCGTGCTGGACCCGGTCAACCGCGACGTCATCGATGCCGGCCTCTCCGGCGGCGTCAAGGACTATATCGGTGGCAACTGCACCGTCTCCTGCATGCTGATGGGCCTTGGCGGCCTGTTCAAGAACAGCCTCGTCGAGTGGGGCACCTCCATGACCTACCAGGCTGCCTCCGGCGGCGGCGCCCGGCACATGCGCGAGCTGCTCAGCCAGTTCGGCACGCTCAACGCCGAGGTCAGCTCCGAACTGGACGACCCGGCGTCGGCCATCCTCGAAATCGACCGCAAGGTCCTGGCCCACCAGCGCTCCGACATCGACGCCACCCAGTTCGGCGTTCCGCTGGCCGGTTCCCTGATCCCTTGGATCGACGCGGACCTGGGCAACGGCCAATCCAAGGAAGAATGGAAGGCCGGGGTTGAGACCAACAAGATCCTCGGCACCTCGGACGAAAACCGGATCATCATGGACGGCCTGTGCATCCGCATCGGCGCCATGCGCTCCCACTCCCAGGCGCTGACGCTCAAGCTCCGCGAAGACCTCTCCGTAGCCGAGATCGAAAAGCTCCTCGCCGCTGACAACGAGTGGGCCAAGGTCATCCCTAACACGAAGGAAGACTCCATGGCCGGCCTGACCCCCGTGGCCGCCTCCGGCACGCTGGAAATCCCCGTGGGGCGTATCCGCAAGATGGAAATGGGCCCCGAGTACATCAGCGCATTCACCGTGGGCGACCAGCTGCTCTGGGGCGCCGCCGAGCCGCTGCGCCGCATGCTCAACATCGCCACCGGGAACCTGTAACCTCCCCGCCGCTTGAGAGCGGTCCCGACCCGCAGGAACGTTGCTACCCAGCACCGCTCATGCGGGTCGGGGCCGCTTTCGCAGTTATCCAGCAAGGACTTGGCCTCGCAGAATCCGGGACCGGTCCATTATGGCCGCGAGGCGCCGGCGCAGTTCTCCGGGGCGGTCCAGCTGCTTCCATTCAACGCGGAGTACCAGCCAGCCTTCTTCGATCAGCGCATTCTCACGGCTTCGCTCGGCGAGCAGCACAGCGTCCGTCGGTTTGTACTCCGTGTACTTCCCCCGGCCATCAAACTCGATCACCACTCGCGACTCAGGATCCGCGAAGTCTGCCCTGAAGCGGCCTCTCGTGGTCCGGATCTCAAACTGTGGAATGAACATGGTCAACCCAAAAGACCGGAGCAACAGCCGGGTCCGGGTCTCCCCCACCGATTCTGACCGGCCATCGAGGACAGCCAGAAGATCCAGTGCCCGGCGGCTGCCGCGCTTGACCGGGCTCTCCTTCGACAGGCGGCGCATACTGTCAATCCTGGCACCTTTGCACAGGGCATGGTCGCCGATCACAGCGGCCTGTTCCAGCGGGAGGATTCGGGCGCAATCCAGGACTGTGCGTTCGATGCTTGTGGTCAGGATCTCCCTACCGTCCGGGCTCCACAGCGTTGAAAGGTCCGCGGGCTGCAGGTCCATCCGGTGCGTGCGTACGTCCCCGCCTGAACTCTTCCTTGTGTTGGCGTAGTCCGTGGTGACGTGGACCAGTGGCCCGACATCCCAAACGTGACAGCCATGCAATCTGGCAGCGCTGACATGGCTGTAACGGGAGCGCCCGCCGGTGGACAGGAAATGGGCCTGGATCTTCAGGTCGTCCCTGGTCCAAGGCTCCGCGGCCCTCCAGTCGGTGGTCCGGACATAGGCGCCGCGGCGAAGCCTCAGTAGGAATCCGCTGCGGACAGCCGCCGTCAGCACACGTTCTTCCAGTCCGGCGGTGCCCAGCTGCTGTGTGGAGGCCACAGGGAACGCCGGCCACCGTGCATTCAGGAGCACGCCCAGCTTCTCGCTATTCATGATCCAAGGCTCTCCGACAAGCCACAACAACGGCAGGTTCCGGCCGTGCCATGTGGACAACTCCGCGGCAGGCGTACCCGCGCGCCTCCGCTTCTGGCTCACCTCAGCGGCTCTGGCCCGCAAAAGCGTTGCAGGCCAGCACCGCTCATGCGGGGCCGGGCCGCTCATGCGGGGCCGGGCCGCTCATGCGGGGCCGGGCCGCTCATGCGGGGCCG
>JBDTQQ010000144.1:0-6380 GCA_039932075.1 Pseudarthrobacter sp.
GACCCGCAGACGCCACGGCGCTAGGACGACCAGACGTACAAACCGGTGCGATCGGCATCGTCGATACCACTGGCCAGCTCGGCGAGCTGCTGCACGTAGGTCCGGGCGTCGGCCGCGCCGAAGGGCATGTCGTCCTGGGCGGCCCATTTTTCGGCGACGTCGTCCAACACGTTGCCTTCGCCCTCGGTTTCATAGGTGAGGAGGTCTGCGAGAGCCCGGACCATGGCTGGCGGCACGCCGAGGAGGGAATCGCTGGAAACGTCCACCATGGCGAGTTCATAGCCTTCACCGCCGGCGTGAACGGCCGTACCGGCGAGGTCGCCAAGCTGTTCGATCTCGAAGTCACTGACTCCCGGTATCCTCAGGCCGGGCCCCGCCGGCGAGCCCCCGGCATCAAGGATCCCGGCGCGCTTCAGCGCAGCATCGTGGGTGGCTACAAAGATTTCAGTGAAGCCCATGGGAACAACCCTCATTCCGTCGACGGTGCGGCCCTGACGGGCAGCATCGAGCGCAGCCCCGGCCGTTCAAAATCAGCCTAGTACATGACAGGCCGCACTTTCGGCCGGGGGCCGTCAGCGGACAGCAACCCGGATATTGTTGCGCCACGGATCCTCGAAGCGCAGCTCGGCACCCGTGTGGTGGGAGGCCACACCGGCGACCCTCAGCCGGTCAGCGAGCGCTCCGACGTCGTCCCCGGAGGTAACTTCGATGAGCACCTCGCCGAGGCCGAGGGTGTCTTTGCGGGGACCGGCGCCGCGGCTGTTCCACACGTTCATGGCCATGTGGTGGTGGTACCTGCCCGCCGAGACGAACAGGGCCTGCCCATGCCAGCCTGCGGTCTTTTCGAACCCCAGGGTACCGACATAGAAATCGTGGGCCGACTGGACATCACCCACCTGGAGGTGGACATGGCCCACGCCGGCGTCAGTGCCCAGTTGGCCATCCAGCGATTCCTGGGAAAGGTGCTGCTCAAGGTAGCGCTGGGGCGGCAGCGCCAGGCTGTCCATCACCACGTCCTTGCCGTTCCAGGACCAGTTCTTGCGCGGACGGTCCCAGTAGAGCTCGATGCCGTTGCCCTCGGGATCATTGAAGTAGAAGGCTTCGCTGACCAGGTGGTCCGCGCTCCCCGTGAAGGACCGGGGGTCATACTGGGCGGCGGTGGCCACCGTGGCAGCCAGCGCGGACTGGTCTTCAAAGAGCAGGGCCGTGTGGAACAGGCCCGCTTCTCCCCTGCCCGGCAAATGCAGCGACGGGGCGGGTGCCAGGTGGACCAGGGGGCGCTGGCGGCGGCCGAGGTACAGGCCGCCATCCTCTTCGGCGACGACTTCCAGTCCCAGTGCCCGCTGGTAGTAGTCGGTCATCACCTTCATGTCGCCCACCTTGAGCATCACGGTGCCCATGGAGAGGTCGGCAGGAAGTAGATCCTGGCTGGTGGCTTCTGCAGTCATGTGAACGCTCCCGGTTCGCCGGCCTTCGGGTTGAAAGCCGCTATGAATCTAATTTACTTGAAGCTTCAATTTAATTCAAGTGTTCTAAGGCATCCCGCACCGGCTGTGGTAGCTTCGTCTTGACCACACGGGTGCCCTTGCAGGGGCTGAGATCAGGCTGACGCAGCCTGCGACCGTTGAACCTGTCCGGGTAATGCCGGCGAAGGAAGTGAGTATTCCATTGAGCACCACAGAAACACAGCACAGCCCTGCCCAAAATGAAGCTGGCGCCCCTGAGACGAAGTCCCTGAAATCCCACTCGCTGGCGTTCATCAACGACGAAAGTTCCGGAATCAGGGTGCCCGTCACCGAAATCGCCCTTGAACCGTCACCGAACGGCGACAGGAACGGCCCTTTCCGGGTCTACCGTACGTCGGGTCCCGGCAGCAATCCCGTGGTGGGCCTGAGCCCGTTCCGGCTCGACTGGATCAACGAGCGCGGGGACACCGAGCCGTACAGCGGCAGGGAACGAAACCTGCTCGACGACGGCAAATCGGCCGTGCGCCGCGGTGCCGCCTCCGCAGAGTGGAAAGGGGCACAACCGGTGCCCCGCCGCGCCGTCGGCGGCAAGACCGTCACGCAGATGCACTACGCGCGGCAGGGCGCCATCACTCGCGAAATGCGGTTTGTGGCAATGCGGGAGAACTGCGACGTGGAACTGGTCCGCAGCGAAGTGGCCGCCGGACGCGCCATCATTCCCAACAACATCAACCACCCGGAGTCCGAGCCGATGATCATCGGCAAGGCCTTCCTGGTGAAGATCAATGCCAACATCGGCAACTCGGCGGTCACCAGCTCCATCGCGGAGGAGGTCGACAAGCTGCAGTGGGCCACGCAATGGGGCGCGGATACGGTCATGGACCTGTCCACCGGCGATGACATCCACACCACCCGTGAATGGCTCATCCGCAACTCCCCCGTCCCCATCGGTACCGTTCCCATCTACCAGGCGCTGGAGAAGGTCAACGGAGAGGCCAACAAGCTGACCTGGGAGATTTTCCGTGACACCGTGATCGAACAGTGCGAGCAGGGCGTGGACTACATGACCATCCACGCCGGCGTCCTGCTGCGCTATGTGCCGCTGACCGCCAACCGCGTCACCGGCATCGTCTCCCGAGGCGGCTCCATCATGGCCGGCTGGTGCCTTGCCCATCACCAGGAGAACTTCCTCTACACGCACTTCGACGAGCTGTGCGAGATCTTCGCCAAGTATGACGTCTCGTTCTCGCTGGGCGACGGGCTGCGCCCGGGAGCGACGGCGGACGCCAATGACGCCGCCCAGTTCGCCGAGCTGGACACCCTGGCCGAGTTGACCCAGCGCGCCTGGGAATTCGACGTGCAGGTGATGGTGGAGGGCCCCGGCCACGTCCCGTTCCATCTGGTCCGGGAAAATGTCGAACGCCAGCAGGAGCTCTGCAAGGGCGCCCCCTTCTATACCCTTGGACCGCTGGTGACCGATATCGCTCCGGGCTATGACCACATCACCTCGGCAATCGGCGCCACAGAAATAGCGCGTTACGGCACCGCCATGCTCTGCTACGTCACACCCAAAGAGCACCTTGGCCTGCCCAACAAGGACGATGTCAAGACCGGCGTGATCACCTACAAAATCGCCGCGCACGCCGCCGACCTTGCCAAAGGCCACCCGGGCGCCCACGAGCGGGACGATGCCCTGTCCAAGGCAAGGTTCGAATTCCGCTGGCGCGACCAGTTTGCCCTGTCCCTGGATCCGGTGACCGCCGAGGCGTTCCACGACGAGACACTGCCGGCTGAGCCCGCCAAGACCGCACACTTCTGCTCCATGTGCGGTCCGAAGTTTTGCTCCATGAGAATCAGCCAGGATATCCGGGACGAATACGGCTCCGCCGATGCCCAGGCCGCCATTGCCGGGATTTACAACGGCATGCGGGAAAAGAGCGAGGAGTTCCTGGCCAAGGGCGCGAAGGTCTACCTGCCGGAACCGCAGGTCCCCCGGCCCGCTGGGACAGTGCCCTCAGGAGGCCTGGGCTGAGTGTGACCGGCTGACGTCGGCAATGAAAGACCTGATAGCCCGGTCGCCTTCGACTGAATCCTGAGGCCGGTGCCCGCCCGCAGCAATGCGGTGCAGGGCGCCGGTCTCCTTCAGGTAACCGGCGATCTCCTCATAAAGAGGTTCCCACCCCCCGGTCAGCACCATGGTGGGTACGCCCGGCACAATGTGCAGCGGAGCTTCCCACGAGGGTGCCTGCAGACGGAGCCTGCGCGCCGACCGTTTCTCCTCCGTGGACACCGGCTCGTGGAGATCCACGGCGAACATGCGCCGGACGTATTCGCGCTGGAAGTCCTCGTCGCCCAGTTGATGCCGGACATCGAAAAGCGGTTGCATGAGGGAACGGTGCGCGGCGGTGGCGGGCAGTTCAGCAGTCAGCGACAAACACGCCGGTTCCACGAGCGTGAGTGAATACACAAGATCCGGACGTTGGACGGCTGCCATCATGGCGGAAATGGCACCCTCGGCGTGCGCCACCACATGACCGCCTGCTGCCCCCCGGCCATCATCCGCCAAGGATCTCAGGACGATCGCGGTGTCCGCGTCAAAGGAGGAGTCCAACGGTTCGGCGACGGGGTCGAAACCATGCCGCCGAAGAAACAGTGCATCGTATTTCAGCGCCATGCCGTGCTGCCGCGGCCACGCCACCGCACCGAACGGTCCGGCGCCGTGCACGAACACTATCCTCTGCTTGAACATGACCCAACCCTATTCGACCGCACGGACATCCCGTTGGGGCGGTGGTTACTTGCCGAGGAACTTGTCGAAGCCCTTGGGCAGGTTCAGCTGCGAGGGATCAAAGTCGCCGGACTGCTGGCCGAATGCCGCGCCCGTCGGCAAGGCTTTCGCCGCACCGGCACGCCGCGCCTCGGCATCCTTGAGCTCCTGGGCCGCCTTGGCCGGGTTGCCGGAACGTGCCTTTTTCTTCGGGGCGTTCTTGCTACCCTTCCGTGCGCCTCCGGGGCCGCCCATACCGGGCATCCCAGGCATTCCCGGCATGCCGCCGCCCTGGGCCATCTTCTTCATCATCTTTTGGGCCTGGGCGAAACGCTCCAGCAGACCGTTGACCTCGGACACGTGCACGCCGGAACCCCTGGCGATGCGGGCGCGGCGGGAGCCGTTAATGATCTTCGGTGCCACGCGCTCGTGCGGCGTCATGGAGCGGACGATCGCCTCGACGCGGTCGATCTCACGCTCGTCGAAGTTCTCGAGCTGCTGGCGGATGTTCTGCGCGCCGGGCATCATCATGAGCATTTTCTTCATGGAGCCCATGTTGCGGATCTGCTGCATCTGGGCCAGGAAGTCGTCCAGGGTGAAGTCTTCCTGGTCGGCGAACTTCTTCGCCATCCGGGCTGCTTCGTCCTTGTCCCAGTTCTTTTCCGCCTGCTCGATCAGGGTGAGGACGTCACCCATGTCCAGGATGCGGGAGGCCATCCGGTCCGGGTGGAAGAGCTCAAAGTCGTCCACACCTTCACCGGTGGACGCAAACATCACCGGCTTGCCGGTGACCGACGCAACCGAAAGTGCGGCACCGCCGCGGGCGTCGCCGTCGAGCTTTGACAGCACGATGCCCGTGAAGTTGACGCCTTCATCGAAGGCCATCGCCGTGTTCACGGCATCCTGGCCGATCATCGAGTCGATGACGAACAGCACTTCATTGGGAACGATGGCGCGGCGGATCTGGCGCGCCTGCTCCATCATCTCGGCGTCGACACCAAGGCGGCCGGCGGTATCAACGATGACAACGTCGTGCAGTTTCTGGCGTGCTTCCTCGACGCCGGCACGGGCGACGGCGACAGGGTCTCCGGCGGGGTGCTCGAGCTCGGAGGTGGCTCCGGGGTGCGGCGCAAAGACGGGCACGCCGGCGCGCTTGCCCACCACCTGGAGCTGGGTGACCGCATTGGGGCGCTGGAGGTCGCACGCCACGAGCAGGGGGCTGTGTCCCTGGGCCTTGAGCCACTTGGAAAGTTTGCCGGCCAGGGTGGTCTTGCCCGCGCCCTGGAGGCCGGCCAACATGATGATGGTGGGCCCGGTCTTGGCCAGGCGGATGCGGCGGGTCTCGCCGCCGAGGATCTCCACGAGCTCCTCGTTGACGATCTTCACGATCTGCTGGCCGGGGTTCAGTGCCCCGGACACCTCAGCGCCCAGGGAACGTTCACGGACACGGGCGGTGAACTCGCGGACCACGGGCACGGCAACGTCGGCATCCAGGAGGGCACGGCGGATCTCGCGGACTGTGGCATCAACATCAGCCTCGGTGAGGCGGCCCTTGCCACGGAGGTTCTTGAAGGTTGCTGTCAACCGGTCAGAGAGTGAATTGAACACGCGCCGTGCACTTCTTTCAGTGGATTTACAGGGGGGACTCGACTATCTAGGGTACCAAGACAGGCATGCATGATGGCATGCTGGCAAGGTGACGAGCCAAACGAGTGTAAAAACCCTGCTCATTCTGGGGGCCTCCGGGGATCTGACCGGCCGCCTCCTCCTTCCGGGCCTGGCCCGGCTGGTGGCGAAGGGCCGCGCCGCAGGGCTGAGCCTGGTGGGGGCCGGCTCCGATGCCTGGAGCCCTGAACAGTGGCAGGCCCGGGTCCACGACGCTTTCGCCGGCGCCTTGAAGGAGGCGGACGCTGCCGGGAGGAAAGCACTCAACGCCCTGGAGAAAGCCACCACTTACCACCAGGTTGATGTCACCGCGAACGGAGCGCTGGCAGCATTGCTGGCGGGGATGGAAGGTCCCACCGCCATCTACTTCGCTTTGCCACCCCGGATCAGCCAGCTGGCCTGCGAGTCCCTGCAACGGGACCAGGTGCCGCCAGGGACCCGGCTGGTCATGGAGAAGCCTTTTGGCTCGAGTGAGGCCTCGG
>JBDTQQ010000145.1:0-6349 GCA_039932075.1 Pseudarthrobacter sp.
CCCCAAGCTGGAACTGCCTCCCCTGAAGCTGGGTCCCATCACGGTGGACACCCCCGTGATCCTGGCTCCCATGGCGGGAATCACCAACTCCGCTTTCCGTCGTTTGTGCCGTGAATACGGTGGCGGCCTGTACGTGGCGGAGATGGTCACCTCACGTGCCCTCGTTGAGCGAACCCCCGAATCGCTGCGGATCATCTCGCACGACGACGACGAAAAAGTCCGCTCCGTCCAGCTCTACGGCGTGGACCCCGTCACCGTCGGCCAGGCGGTGCGCATGCTGGTGGACGAGGACCGGGCAGACCACATCGACCTGAACTTCGGCTGCCCCGTTCCCAAGGTGACCAGGCGCGGCGGCGGCTCCGCCCTGCCCTGGAAGATCGACCTGTTCACCGCCATTGTTCAGACGGCGGTCAAAGAGGCGTCCAAGGGCAACGTCCCGCTCACCATCAAGATGCGCAAGGGCATCGACGATGACCACCTGACGTACCTCGACGCAGGGCGGATTGCCCGCGATTCCGGTGTCGCCGCCGTCGCGCTTCACGGCAGGACAGCTGCGCAGTTCTACTCCGGCCAGGCCGACTGGACCGCAATAGCCCGGCTCCGCGAAGCCCTTCCGGATATCCCGGTCCTGGGCAACGGGGACATCTGGTCCGCTGAGGACGCCGTCCGGATGGTCCAGGAAACCGGAGTGGACGGCGTGGTGGTGGGCCGCGGCTGCCAAGGACGGCCCTGGCTGTTCGGTGACCTGATGGCTGCTTTCGAGGGCAGCGACGTCAGGCACAGGCCGGACGTTCGCAAGGTGGCAGACAGCGTCTACCGGCACGCCGAACTCATGGTCGAAACGTTCGCCGATGAGGGCAAGGCGCTGCGTGAAATCCGCAAGCACATCGCCTGGTACTTCAAGGGCTATGTGGTGGGCGGCGAACTGCGGACCAAGCTGGCGCTGGTGACCAGCCTGGAGGTCCTCCGTGAGACCCTGGACCAGCTGGATCTGGATTCGCCGTACCCCGGCGTGGACGCCGAAGGCCCGCGGGGCCGGGCCGGCTCGCCCAAGAAGCCGGCGCTGCCCAAGGACTGGCTGGAATCCCGCGCCCTGAACGACGCACAGTCCAAGGACATTTCCGCCGCGGAACTGGATGTTTCCGGTGGCTGAAACCCGCACCACAGCACCGGTCCTGCCCGGCTACGAGGCCCAGGACTCCGCACGCTGGGTGGAAGAGCCGCCCAAGAGCACCTACCGGTCCGACTTTGAGCGTGACCGCGCCCGCGTGCTGCATTCCTCGGCGCTCCGCAGGCTTGGCGCAAAAACACAGGTGGTGGCCCCGGACACCGATGACTTCGTCCGCACCCGCCTGACGCACAGCCTCGAAGTGGCGCAGGTTGGCCGCGAACTGGGCCGTGCGCTGGGCTGCGACCCGGATGTGGTGGACACCGCGTGCCTGAGCCACGACCTGGGCCACCCGCCCTTCGGGCACAACGGCGAGTCCGCCCTCAACGAGGTGGCGCACGCCATCGGCGGGTTCGAAGGAAACGCCCAGACCCTCCGCCTGCTGACGCGGCTTGAGCCCAAGGTGCTGGCTACCGACGGGCGCCCCGCAGGACTGAACCTCACGCGCGCCAGCCTGGACGCGGCGTCGAAATACCCGTGGTCGGCGCTCGACGCCCCGGTGATCCACGGGCAGCGCACCAGCAAGTTCGGCGCCTACGAGGACGACCTCCCCATCTTCAACTGGATCCGGGAAGGTGCCCCGGCGCGCCGGTCCTGCCTGGAGGCCCAGGTCATGGACCTGGCCGATGACATCTCTTACTCGGTACACGATGTCGAGGACGCGATTGTGGCCGGCCACTTCCAGCTGCGGTGGCTCGACAACCCTGACCACCGCGCCCGGGTGGTGGGCTACGCCAAGCAGTGGTATCTCCCGCACAATGACCCGGCCGCCATCGACGCCGCCCTCGCCCGGCTCGAGGCCACCGACGTCTGGGTCCGCGAGGCCGACGGCAGCCGCAAATCCATGGGCGCCCTGAAAAACATGACCAGCCAGCTGATCGGCCGGTTCTGCCAGAGCGCCCTGGAGACCACGCGTGCCCTCTACGGCCCGGAAAACCTCACCCGGTACAACGCAGAGCTGATGGTCCCGGACGAGACCGTGATGGAGATCGCGGTGATGAAGGGGCTGGCCACCACGTTCGTGATGACCACCGAACACCGCCAGCCCATCTACGAACGCCAGCGCGAAGTCCTGCACGCCCTGGTGACTGCCCTCAGTGCCACGGGGGACCGCCACCTGGAACCGATGTTCGCGGCCGACTGGCGGGACGCGGCCGACGACGGCGCACGGCTGAGGGTGGTCATCGACCAGGTGGCGTCGCTGACCGATGGGTCGGCGCTGGCCATGTACGAACGCCTCGTGGGAAGCCTGCCGTCGCTTTGGTGAGGAAGATATACAGCCAGTCCTAAGCAATTACACAGGAACCGCGAGGAGGATAGAGGCAACGGCAGATCCAGGAAGCCGAGCCTAGGAGGCGGGAGAAGGTCATGAGCACCCGGAAGAGGGGCAAGCGACTGGCAGGCGGAATTACCGCGGCCGTGGCCGTGGGCAGTCTCGCAACGGCGGGAGTTGCCGCCGCCGCAATCTATTCCTCCACACCGTCCGTCCTGGCCAGGGCCGGTTCCACCGCCTCCACTTCCACGACGCCCGGCGCGTCCTCTGCGCCAGGCAGTTCCTCTCCTGGAGGCGCCAGCTCTTCTCCCGGAGGCTCCTCCGGCAGCACCCGGGACAACACTGCCCGCCGTCCGCGTGGTTTCACTGGCACCAGCCCTGTCCAGCCTGGTAACGGCAGCGTCACCCACGGGCAATCGTCGGGATCCTGACGTGGAGGCCCAGGCCAGGTGGTCGGTGTGGGGCCTTGAGGCTTCCCTGACCGTCACCGACAAAGGGATGCTGGCAGAAGCGGAAGAACTTGTGCGTGCCGTGGTGGCGGCCGTGGACCTGGCATGCAGCCGCTTCCGCAACGATTCCGAGCTGATGATGCTCGGGCCCGCCATGGCCGACGGCGTCACGATCAGCGCAATGTTCCGGCATCTGATGGAACAGTCCCTGTTTGCAGCCCAACTGACGGAGGGCTGCGTCGATCCGACCCTCGGCGCCGATCTGGACGGTTTGGGGTTCCGCCAGGGAATCGCCAGCGTGCCCGTGCCGATTATCAACCCCGCTCCTGATGCAGAGCCGCTGGAGCGTGCAGGGCCGCCGGAGCGTTTGACTGAAAGCCGCTTGGGTGCGCCACGGGTTCCCGGTTGGACCCGGATCCGCCTGGACGGTAGCACCTTGAGCGTTCCTGCGGATCTGCGCCTGGACCTCGGAGCGACCGCCAAGGCTGCAGCGGCGGATCTTGCCGCGGCCCAGGTGAAGGCCAGCCTGGGCTGCGGCGCACTCGTCAGCCTGGGCGGAGACCTGGCCACCGCCGGCCCCGGTCCTGTCGTCGGGGGACGACCGGGGTCCTGGCAGGTCCTCGTCCAAGACCTTCCCGCGGACCCGAGCGAGCACATTGCCCTCGAACCTGGATTTGCGCTCGCCACTTCCAGCACGCAGAAGAGGCGCTGGAAGCATGCCGGAACCGACGTCCATCACATCCTTGACCCCCGCTTTGGACTTCCCGCCGACGCGGTGTGGCGGTCGGTGACGGTGGCGGCCCCCACCTGCCTGGAAGCCAATGCGTACAGCACGGCAGCGATTGTCCGCGGTTCGGGGGCCCCTGAGTGGTTCAGATCTGCGGGCATCCCGGGCCGCTTCGTGGACCGGCAGGGACGGACCACTACAACGGGCGGCTGGCCGGCTGAGCATCACAGCGTCGAGGCGGGTGCTTCCTGTGGATGAGGCCATGTGGGCCTTCGGCCGGGCCAGCGGATTCATTGCGCTGGCACTGTTCACCGCATCAGTCCTGTTGGGCATCCTCAACCGGTCGGGCAGGCCGCTGCTGGTGCTGCCGCGGTTCTCCATCAGCCTCCTCCACCGGAACATCGCACTGCTGGCCGCGGTGTTCCTGGGACTGCACGTTGGTTCGCTGCTGCTGGACTCCTACGCGAAGCTGCGCCCGGTGGACGTCCTGGTTCCGTTCCTGGGCTCGTTCCGGCCGTTCTGGCAGGGACTCGGGACGGTGACCTTGGACCTTGTGGCGGCGGTGCTTGTTACCGCCCTGTTGCGGCGCCGGGTAGGCCAGCGTGTCTTCAAAGCAGTCCACTGGCTGAGCTACGGCGTCTGGCCGGTGGCGATGGCCCACGCCATCGGAAACGGAACCGATGTTGGCAGCATGCTGTTCTTCCTCCTGGCGGCAGCCTCGGCCCTCGCCGTCGCAGGAGCCGTGGTTTGGCGGCTCTCCGCAACGTTCCTCGAAACGTCCAAGGCCCGTGAAGGGAACCTCCTGTGAACGCGCTCCCAAGGGTGTTGGCACAGCCGGTCCCGCCGGCACAGCCACAGCTGTCCCGCCTCCTGGCCGCCGGCCCGGATCCGTCGCTGACCCGGCACCTGGAGACGTTCGGTCCGTTGGACCTCGGCGCCATCACCGGTGGATTCCTGCAAGAGTTGGAGGCCTCGAAACTGACGGGCCGTGGCGGGGCCGCCTTCGAAACCTGGCGGAAGGCCATGGCCGCAGCCCAGTCCAGCCGGAAGGGGCTGTTCCCGTCCCGGCCGGTAGTGATTGCCAACGGTGCCGAGGGAGAACCGCTCAGCTTCAAGGACCGGACACTGCTGGCCTACGCGCCCCACTTGGTGATCGACGGCCTGCTTGCATTGAGCGGCGCCCTGTCAGGCACGCAGATGTACCTGTATTTGCCTGCCGTCAGCATTCCCGGGGTGCGGCAGGCGCTCGCGGAACATCCGGGGGCGTGCCGGATAGAGATAGTGGAAGCACCGGACACCTTCATCTCCGGCGAGTCCAGCGCCGTCGTCAACAGGATTGCCACCGGCTCTGCGCTGCCTCTGGACCGGCGGCGCCGGCTCAGTGAGGCCGGACTCGACGGACGGCCCACGCTGGTCATCAATGTTGAAACCCTGGCGCAGGTGGCCCTGATCGCCAGGTACGGCGCCGCGTGGTTCCGGGAAGTGGGCACGCCCTCCGATCCGGGCACGCGGCTCGTGTCCGTCTCCGGTGCGCCCCCGGTTCACGATGTTGTCCTGGAAGTGCCCGGCGGGGCCAACCTCTACGACGTCCTCGCCTCCGCCGGCATGGAACCGGCTTCCTTGTCCGCCGTGCTCGTCGGGGGTTATCACGGCCGCTGGGTTCGGCCCGGCCCGTATCAACTGTGTCCCGTCGGCCCGCCGGGCCAGGTGGTCAGGCCTGGAGCCGGTGTTGTCCACGCTCTGGGTACGGACATCTGCGGGCTCCAGGTGACGGCTCGAATCCTCACCTACCTGGCCGGCGAGTCCGCCAGGCAGTGCGGGCCCTGTATGTTCGGGCTGCCGGCGATGGCGTCTGTCCTCAACCGGATTGCCGGCGGCGAGCGGAATCCCCGGCTTCCCGGCGAACTGGACCGCCTGGCCAAGCTGGTCTCCGGCCGGGGCGCGTGCCGGCACCCTGAGGGCACGGTAGGGCTGGTGGCCAGCGCGCTGGAGGTTTTCGGCGACGACGTCCGGGCGCACCTGGGCGGCCGATGCATCGCTGTCGGAAGCAGGCCGGCATGAGCGCCTCCCTTCACATCGACTGGACCAGGTGCGACGGCCGCGGACTGTGCACCGAACTGCTCGCCGGCGTGCTCGACAGGGACGACTGGGGCTATCCCGTGGCTCGGGGCAGGGTGGGCCGCGACCGCACGGACGTTCCCCTGCCGGACGCGGACATCGATGCCGCGCGCGACGCCGTCGCCCTCTGTCCCGTGCTTGCACTCACCCTGCAGCAGGGCACCCGACCGGAGAGCCCTTCCGGACGGCCGCAACGCGGGCGCCAGGAGCGCCACCGCGGGGCCGCATTTTCGTCCGGGGACTAAGATGGCTCTGTGGCTGGCCTGATCAAACGTGAAGATATTGACGAAGTACGCCAGCGCACGGACATCAAGGAAGTAGTTGACGGCTACGTCACACTCAAGGGTGCCGGGCTGGGAACGTACAAGGGCCTGTGCCCTTTCCATGATGAACGCTCGCCGTCGTTTACCGTCCGCCCGCAGGTGGGCAGGTACCACTGCTTCGGGTGCGGCGAAGACGGGGACGTCATCGCCTTTGTGCAGAAACAGGACCACACCTCCTTCCACGAGGCCGTCGAAAAGCTGGCCGCCCGCATCGGCTACGAGCTGCGCTACGAGGACGGCGGCACCGGACCCAGCCGCGAGGAAGTGGGCAAGCGCCAACGGCTGCTGGAT
>JBDTQQ010000146.1:0-6335 GCA_039932075.1 Pseudarthrobacter sp.
CAGGTACGTCGAGGACCTGACCGTGCCGATCTACTATCTCTGCGGTCCTGCCGGCCTGGTCACCGCCATGCGCAGCCTCCTCAACGGGGCCGGCGTCGACGACGATGACATCCGCACGGAGGAGTTCACCGGCTACTGAAAGCCGGCTGTCGGTGCCCCACATCAGGTGGTGCTCGCCGATGCCGCCCTTAACGCTCCGGCGCTGGCGGGCAACCGTCGTGGCATCGCCCGCCGGCGGTCCGCGTCAGTCGGCCAGGAGTTGGCGCAGGACGTAGGGCAGGATCCCGCCGTGGAGGTAGTAGGCTTCCTCGGCGGGCGTATCGATCCGTATGGCAGCCGTGAAGTATTGTGCACGGCCGTGATCCTCGACCCGGACTGTCACCTCCCGTGGCAGCGGGGTATGACCCTCGATGCCGATGATCGAGTAGAGCTCTTCCCCTGTCAGGCCCAGGCTTTCGGCCGTGTCACCGTCCCGGAATTGCAGCGGGAGGACCCCCATTCCGATGAGGTTGGAGCGGTGGATCCGTTCAAAAGAGCCGGCCAGGACGGCTTTGACGCCCAGCAGCAACGTGCCTTTGGCCGCCCAGTCCCGGGAGGAACCCGACCCATAGTCCGTCCCGGCGATAACAATCAGGGGTACCGCATCGGCGGCATAGGACGTGGCGGCGTCGAAAATGCTCTGTTGCCCGCCATCGGGGAAGTGTCGGGTGAATCCGCCCTCCACGCCGGGCACGAGCCGATTGCGCAGCCGGACGTTGGCGAAGGTCCCGCGGATCATGACATGGTGGTTCCCTCGGCGGGAGCCGTAGGAGTTGAAGTCGGCCGCGTCCACGCCGTGTTCGGTAAGGTAGTGGCCGGCGGGAGAGTCCATCCGGATGGCACCGGCCGGCGATATGTGGTCGGTGGTGACGGAGTCTCCCAGGAAGGCCAGCACCCTGGCCCCGGTGACGTCCTGGACCGGCGCGGGTCTGGCGGTCATCCCGTCAAAGTACGGTGGCTTCTGCACGTACGTGGAGCGGTCGTCCCAGGCAAACACGTCACCCTCGGGCACCTGCATGCCCCGCCAGTTCCCGTCACCGAAGTAGACGTCGGAGTAGCCTTGCGTGAACATTTTGGTTTCGAGGTTTTCGTCCAGGACGGCCTTGATTTCCGCCGTCGTCGGCCAGATGTCGTGCAGATAGACCGGGTTGCCTTCCGTGTCCTCGCCCAGCGGATCGTGGAGCAGATCAGTGTGCATGGTCCCGGTGAGGGCGTAGGCGATGACCAGGGGCGGGGAGGCGAGGAAGTTCATCTTCACTTCGGTGTGGATGCGGCCCTCGAAGTTCCGGTTGCCCGACAGCACGGCTGCAACGGTCAGATTGTTTTCCGCGACAGCAGCGCTGACTTCCGCGATGAGAGGCCCGGAATTACCGATGCAGGTGGTGCAGCCATAGCCGACCAGATCGAAGCCGAGTTTCTCCAGATACGGGGTGAGCCCGGATCTGTTGAAGTAGTCGGTCACCACACGGGATCCCGGAGCCAGGGAGGTTTTCACCCACGGTTTACTGCGCAGCCCCCGTTCGACGGCTTTCTTGGCCAGCAGGCCGGCGCCAATCATGACTGTCGGGTTGGAAGTATTGGTGCACGAGGTGATTGCCGCGATGACCACGTCGCCGTGGTCGAGGCTGGCGGCGGTTCCGGCCAGCTCTAGCTGGACGGGATCGGATGGCCAGATGAAGTCCGTGTTGTCCTGGTATTGACGGGGCGGGGCATCCCGGGGAACGCCGGTGCTCACGGCAATGGGGTCGCTCGCGGGGAAAGAGTGCTCGTCGGCATCGTCGAGGCCGCCCTGCACGGCTTCGTCCTGCGCTTCCCCGGACAACAGCCCGCGCACGGCACGGGATACGGCGCCCAGCGGGATCCGGTCCTGCGGCCGCTTGGGTCCGGCGATGGAGGGGACGATCGTGGTCAGATCCAGCTCGATAATCTCGCTGTAGTCCGGGACATGGTCGGGGCGGTGCCACAGGCCTTGCTCTTTGGCGTAGCTCTCCACCAGTTTGATCCGGTGGTCGGAGCGTCCGGTGAGACGCAGGTAGTCCAGCGTTTCATCGTCGATCGGGAAGATGGCGCAGGTCGACCCATACTCCGGGCTCATGTTGCCCAGCGTCGCCCGGGTTGCGAGTGGCACGCTGGCCACGCCGGGGCCGAAGAAGTCCACGAATTTGCCGACGACCCTGGTGCGGCGCAGCAGTTCGGCGACGGTGAGCACCAGATCCGTGGCTGTGGTGCCCTCGGGCAGTTCACCGGTGAGTTTAAGGCCGACTACCTGCGGGATGAGCATGCTCATGGGCTGACCGAGCATGGCCGCCTCGGCTTCAATACCGCCTACGCCCCAGCCGAGTACACCGAGTCCATTGACCATCGGGGTATGCGAGTCCGTCCCTACGAGCGTGTCTGGGTATGCGATCGGCCCGCTGGGACCGTCCCGGGTGAAGACGACCCGGGCGAGGTATTCGAGATTGACCTGGTGGCAGATGCCAGTGTCCGGGGGCACCACGAGGAAGTCATCGAAAGCCCGCTGACCCCAGCGCAGGAGTTGGTACCGTTCCTGGTTCCGCGTGAATTCCAGCTCGGCATTCATTCCGAATGCCTCCGGGGTGGCGAAGGCGTCGGCGATGACCGAATGGTCGATGACCAGCTCCACGGGAATCAGCGGATTGATTTTCTTCGGTTCCCCGCCCAGGTCGGTCATGGCATCACGCATGGCGGCGAGGTCGACCACGCACGGCACACCGGTGAAGTCCTGCATCAGCACCCGGGCGGGAGTGTATTGGATCTCCGGGTTGGACGCAGATCGGGGGTCCCACCCGCCGACCGATGTGATTTGTTCGGGCGTGACCAGCCGGCCGTCCTCATTGCGAAGCAGGTTCTCCAACAGAACCTTCAGGCTGTAGGGAAGGCGGTCCGAGCCCTTGACCCGGTCCAGCCGGTAGATCTCATAGGTCCTGTTGTCCACGTTCAGTTGGTCGCGCGCACCAAAGCTGTTTGCCTTCATCACTGTCGCCTCCGTTAGCTTGGGTCCGAAAATTCGCGCCCGTGAATCGCGGCCGGTTAGCAGCACCCGGGAATTCCTACGCCGAAGACACCGTGGATGCCCAACCCGACGTCAGGCAGCCCTATTAGCACCGCTCGTTTCATCGCCTGTTCTGACCGTACGCCTGGGTCAGCCGACGTGCCAGATCCTCCGGAAGCAAGGTCGTCTGCTACGTCTGAGCCTGGACCTTCGCGTGCTCCTCTTTCCCGGTGACGGACAGCTCGCGAACGGTGCTCTCCCACAGTTCGGTTTAAACCGCCTTGGTTATGGCGCCCATTCCCACCCGCCGAAGGTCCCTACCGGACTTCCTGCCCCGGTGACCATCGAGGACATCCCGGAACCGAAACTCCGGGCAGGGGCAGTGAAGATCGACGTCGCGTGGTGCGGTATCTGCGGCACTGACCTGCACGAATACCTGGAAGGCCCCATCTTCGTCACCGCCCCGGGACATCCGCACCCGCTTACCCACGAGGAACCACCGGTGACCCTTGGACACGAATTCTCCGGGACAATCTCTGAACTCGGCGAAGGTGTGGACGGGCTCGCGGTGGGGGACAGCGTCGTCGTCGAACCGTACTTCGTGGACGGCGACTGCGACATGTGTCAGGCGGGCAGCTACCACCTGTGCCGGCAGCTGGGCTTCATCGGGCTGGCCGGCGGGGGAGGCGGCCTGAGCGAAAAGGTCGTGGTGGACAAGCGATGGGTGCACCCCATCGGGGACATCCCCCTGGACGAAGCGGCCCTGATCGAGCCGCTGTCCGTGGCGCACCATGCCGTGGCCCGGAGCGGTGCAAAGGCGGGAGACGTTGCCCTGGCGGCGGTTCCGGGCCCATCGGACTGCTGACCGCCGCCGTCCTCAAAGGCCTGGGCGTCACCACCATCATCAGCGAACTTACCGCGGCGCGGAAAGAGAAGGCAACCTCCAGCGGGGTGGCGGACCACGTGCTTGACCCCAGCCAGGAAGACGTTCCGGCGCGGGTGCGGGAACTCACCGGAGGTACCGGGGCGGACGTTGCGTTCGAATGCGCGGGTGTGAACGCGGTGCTGGACACCATGCTCGACGCCGTCCGGCCGGGGGCCGTGGTGGTCAACGTGTCCATCTGGGGTGCTCCGGCCACCGTGGACATGCGGAAGCTGGTGCTCAAGGAGATTGACCTCCGCGGCACCATCGCCTACGTCCGCGACCACCCGGCCGTGATCAAAATGGTGCAGGAGGGCAAAGTGGACCTCAAGCCGTTCATCACCGGCAGGATCGCTTTGGACGACCTGGTGGAACAGGGCTTCGACACCCTCATCAACCACAAGGATACGGCGGTGAAGGTGCTGGTGCACCCGTAGCAGTTGGAACCTCTGGGTGGACAAAATCAGGCCAACTTTCCCGCCAGCTGTCCTTCCAAACTACCCTTGCGGGGGTCCACGGACAGGCGGACAATGGCCTCACTGGCGGGGTTCCATCTCCTTCCCCGCCTTGGGCATCGAGACCCCGCCGGCGTTCAATCAGCTCAAAACGCATCACCGAGCACAGGAGATGAAATGCCAAATCTAGTTCGCATGAGCCTGGATTCGCCGGAGGAAACCCGCCCCTTCGAAGGTGATACCGGCCAGCTTCAACTCGTCAACATGGAAAAGGGAGCCGTTGGCCGCGCCACCTTCCTGCCCGGATGGCGCTGGTCCGAACACGTGAAGCCGATCGCCAAAACGGAGAGCTGCCAGGCAGCCCACATGGGGTACTTCGTTTCCGGCCGGATGAAAGTGGTCATGGACGACGGCGAAGAGATGGAATACGGACCCGGCGACTTCGCCACCATGGCCCCAGGGCATGACGCCTGGACAGTGGGTGACGAGCCCTGCGTGGTCATCGACTGGCAGGGATTCGCCGACTACGCCAAACGCTGAAGCACCCAACACAACGACGGCGGGACTCACCATGACGTGAGCCCCGCCGTCGGCGTTTCCACAGCGAAAGGGCTACGGCGGCGGGCAGGAGGGAGGCCACGCGGCCGCGGAATGAGCGGTAAAGCAACATATACACCCTCCGGAGAGCGCTCCGATCCGGTCCAGGGACTGCGACTACCCTCCGTGATTCGGTTGCCTCTGGGCCGCGCTCATCGGGGCGGGAAATCTGTGGGTGCTGGCGTCGACTGGGCGACCCACCGCAGTCGGTGACGGGCCCCGTCGCGGGGGTGCCGCCGTCGTAGTTGATCACGACGACGGCACTCCCGTACTACACTTCGATGTCACCTGGAACTTGGGACCCTTTCCAGGTCTTCGGCGTCGTTATCTGAATCGTGATCCAGGGAGCTGACAGTGGGTGCTTCGTTGTTTCGGCGCCCCGATTCGCGCTGGGAATAGAACCAAATGGGGATGTAAAGCGAGAGAACGAGGAAGCCAAGCCAGGTTGAGGTCCAGCCGATCTCCTGGCTGTTCAGGTAGACCACACCGATCAGGCACAGTGGCAGGTTGAACAGGCCGAAGAGCAGGGCGACATGTTTCCAGCCCTTGGGGGCTTTGAAGGGCCTTTCCAGCGTGGCGAAGGCGGGGTGCTTTTTGGCGCGGACGTAGGCGAAGAGGCTGATGCCGTTGGCGCAGGTGTAGCCAATGGCTGCGGCCGCAAGGATTGCGGAGAGGGATCCCATGGAAATCAGGACCATGTTGAACGCGGCGGTGACGAGCAAGGCAACAAACGGAGTTCCATGGCGATTCGTTTTGCCGAAGACCTTGGGAAGGTTGCCTTCGGTGGTCATGGAGTGCAAAGCCCGGGACGAGCCCAGGTAAGCCGTTTGGATGATCAGGATCATGGCGGCGATCAGCATGATGATGGTGATGACTGAGCCGGCCTCGCCAAAGACTGCCTTGGCAACTGGAATTAGAGGCGATACAGGCTCCGCCATCACACCTTCAACACCCAGCACGCCGATTACTGACGTCTGCACCAGTACGTACGAAATGAAGCAGATGATGCCGCAGGCAAACAGTGCTTTCGGGACATCCTTGGACGGGTTCTTGTATTCGGGCGCATAGATGGCTGCTGTTTCCCAGCCACAGGCACTCCACTGTGCAATTGCAAAGATGCCAAAGAGAATCAGGATGTGGTGCATGTCCCAGGCCCAGTCAGCCGGCCACCAGTTGCCGGTGATATTGGCAAAGTCGACGTGTCCGGTAGCAAACGGCGCCACGGTCAGGATAACCAGGGGGATCAGGGAAACAGCCGCCAGGATGTACCCCAGGATGGCGCCGTCCTTGAGGCCGAACCAGTTGACGA
>JBDTQQ010000147.1:0-6311 GCA_039932075.1 Pseudarthrobacter sp.
CCCGGAAGGGACTGGAAGCCCTGGGGTTCAAGGTCGAGGTCAACAACATCCTGGGTGGGTTCTTCGGCACAGTACGCACCCAGGACCCGGTAAACGAGGAGGTCCCGGAAGGGTCCCTCATCACCCTCACGGTGGTGTAACCGGCGGCCCGCCGGCTACACCACCCGAGTGGTCAGGGTGGTCAGTGCTTGGCCAGTGCTCCAGCTACAAGGAACGCCATCTCGAGGGACTGCATGTGGTTCAGGCGGGGGTCGCAGACCGACTCGTACTTGTCGAGGAACGACTCCTGGTCCACAGGATCGGCACCGCCGAGGCATTCAGCGACGTCGTCACCGGTCATCTCCACGTGCAGGCCGCCGGGAACGGTGCCCAGGGCGTGGTGCACTTCGAAGAACCCGCGCACTTCGTCAATGACGTCGTCGAAATTGCGCGTCTTGTAGCCGTTGGGCGAGGTGACGGTGTTGCCGTGCATAGGGTCCGTGACCCAAAGAACCTGGGCACCGGAAGCGGTGACCTTTTCGACGACGGCGGGAAGCTTCTCGCGAATGTTTCCCGCCCCCATGCGCGTGATGAAGGTCAAGCGGCCGGGTTCGCGTTCCGGGTCCAGTTTGTCGATGAGGCGCAGGGCATCGTCCCCCGTTGTGGACGGGCCGAGCTTCACGCCGATCGGGTTGCGGACCCGGGAGAGGAAATCGACGTGGGCGTGGTCAAGCTCTCGCGTGCGCTCCCCGATCCACAGGAAGTGCGCCGAGGTGTCGTAGGGGAAACCCGTGCGGGAATCGATCCGTGTCAGGGCCCGCTCGTAGTCCAGCAGCAGGGCTTCGTGGCTGGCGAAGAATTCCACCCGCTTGAGCGCTTCGAAGTCGGCGCCACAGGAGGCCATGAACTTGATGGCGCGGTCGATGTCCCGGGCCAGGGACTCGTAGCGTGCGTGCGCAGGATTCTCCGTGAAGCCCTTGTTCCACTGGTGCACCGAGCGCAGGTCCGCGAACCCGCCTTGGGTGAAGGCCCTGATCAGGTTCAGTGTGGAGGCTGAGGTGTGGTACGCCCTGAGCATCCGGGCAGCGTCGTGGCCACGGGATTCGGGAGTGAACTCGTACCCGTTGACGATGTCACCACGGTACGCCGGCAGGGTCACACCGTTGCGGGTTTCGTCGTTGGAGGAACGGGGCTTGGCGAACTGGCCGGCCATCCGGCCCATCTTGATGACGGGCATCGCTGCACCGTAGGTGAGCACCACTGCCATCTGGAGGATGGTCTTGACGCGGGCGCTGATCTTGTCCGCGGTGGCGGCTTCAAATGTCTCCGCACAGTCGCCGCCCTGGAGCAGGAACGCCTTGCCCTGGGCCGCAGCTGCAAGCCGCTCACGCAGGACGTCTACTTCGCCGGCGAAAACCAGCGGCGGGAGCACGGAGAGTTCGCGGACCGAGGCGTCGAAAACGTCCTTGTCCTGCCAGCTCGGCTGCTGGGAAATGGGAAGATCCCGCCAGTCATCAAGGCCAGGATAAGTGGCTGCTCCGCTCTGGGCGGTGCTGGACAGCGAAAAGGCAGGTTTTGCAGATAGCTCAGTCACTATCTAAGACTAGTGCGCTCCGGACTCTTCAGGACACCCGGCCGTCACGCGTCCCGGGAGCGGCGTCACAGTGAGCCGGCGGCCGGGTCCTTGCCTTCCGGACCCGCGGTCTCGGCGCCGGCAAGCCGGAGCTTGACGACGGATGCGTACTCGTCCACATACTCCTGGCCGGAGAGCCGCATCAGCTCGAACATGATCTCGTCCGTGACTTTGCGTTGCACCAGCCGGTCATCGGCCTTGTCCGCGTACTGGCTGAAATCGAGCGGCGCCCCGAAGATCATGCCGATCCGGCGGATATTGGGCATGCGTTTACCGATGGGCTGGACCTTGTCCGTCCCGATCATTGCCACCGGAATGACCGGCACGCCGGCCTGCAGGGCGAGCCTTGCCACGCCCACCTTGCCGCGGTACAGGCGCGCATCGGGGCTCCGGGTCCCCTCGGGATAGATCCCCAGCAGGCCTCCGCTGGTGAGGACATCCATGCCGGCATTAAGGGAAACCGCAGACGCCGCCCCGCCGGACCTGTCCATGGGCAGTTGGTTGGTGAGCCTGAAAAACATTGCCGTCAGCCGGCCTTTGACACCGGTGCCTGTGAAGTACTCGGACTTTGCAAGGAAAATGACGGGCCTGGGAACCATCAGCGGCATAAAGATGGAGTCGGAAAAAGACATGTGGTTCGAGGCGATGATGGCCGCGCCCTTCGCCGGAACATTGTCCAGGCCCTTGACCCAAGGGCGGAAAAGAAGCCGCAGCACCGGCCCCAGGAAGATCCTTTTCATGACCCAATAGAACACGTGTCGAACCTCTCCGGAAGCCTGCCGGCCGGCCCTCCGTTGGGTCAGGCCAGCACTTCAATGCAACCCTACTCTAGTGAGATTTGTCGCGAAGAGTGACACGATGGAGTCATGACAGAAAGCAGCACACCGCCCCGGCCTGCTGCTTTCAGCTACCCCGGCCACGGACCTAACGCCAGTACCGGGATCGCCATCTGCCACGGCTTTACCGGCAGCCCGCTCAGCGTCATGCCATGGGCTGAAGAGCTCGCCGCCCAGGGATTCGCCGTGTCGGTTCCCCTCCTCCCGGGCCACGGGACTGACTGGAGGCAGCTTGCACGCTGCAGCTGGCGGGAATGGTATGGAACCTTCGAAGCTGCCTACCAGGAACTGAACGCCTGTACCGACCACTGTTTTGTGGCCGGCTTGTCCATGGGCGGTGCCATCGCACTGCTGACGGCCGCCCATCATCCTGTGGCAGGCGTTTCAGTGGTGAACCCGGGGCTTAGCTTCTACGACCGCCGCGTCCGCGTCATCGGGATCCTCAAGTATTTCCAGCGGACCACGTTGCCCATCCAGGAGGAACAGCCGACGGCGGCAGTAACCGACGACGGCGACTACTCGCGCACGCCGTTGGCAGCCGTGCATGAACTCAAGAAGCTCTTCGGCGCAACCGTCCGCGGGCTGAACAAGGTCAAGGCCCCGGTGCAAGTATTCAAGTCCATGGCCGACGCCGTGGTGCCGCCCACGTCACTCGCGACGCTGCGGCGCCGGCTGGGCCCGCGGCTGGTTGAAGTGGTTGATCTCCACAACAGCGGCCACGTAGCCACCCTCGACCTTGACGCTCCGGAGATTTTCATCCGTTCCATCCAGTTCTTCCTCGACCACTCCGCCAGCGACCGCTCCCGCGGCACGGCAGAGCCTGCCCGCACTGCACACGCCGCCCAACCCACCTCGGAGACTCCATGACCAGCCTTCCGGACCACAGCCCCTTCAGCAGTTCGGCCGCGGCTGGCGGAGCCCGGGTCGGGGTGGTCCTCTCGCACGGGTTCACGGGCAGCCCGCATGGGCTCCGCACCTGGGCGCAGTCACTCGCCGACGCCGGTTTCGCCGTTCGCATGCCTCTGCTGCCAGGCCATGGCACCAGCTGGCAGGAGCTGGCGCGGACCCGGTGGACACAGTGGCATTCCGCGCTTGACGACGCATTCCTCGAACTCGACGCCCAGTGCGACCATGTATTCGCCGCCGGGCTGAGCATGGGCGGTGCGCTTGCACTGAGGATCGCCGCCACCAGGCCGGTCACCGGCGTGATCCTGGTAAACCCCGGGCTGGTCATCGACGATCCCCGCGCCCCGCTGGCCGGCATCCTGAAGCTTGTGCTGAAGAGCACGCCGGCGATCGCCAACGACATTCTCAAACCCGGTATGGACGAGGGGGCCTACCCGCGCACACCGGTGGCCGCGGCCCATGAACTGAACAAAATGTTCAAGGACACCATCCGGCTGCTCCCCCGCGTTACCGCTCCCGTCCGGGTTTTCCGTTCAACGGTGGACCACGTGGTCTCAGACTCGAGCATCGTGGCCCTGCGCCGCGGCCTGGTCAATGCTCCCCTGACGTTGAGCGCCCTCGAGAACAGCTACCACGTGGCAACACTGGATAATGACGCCCAGGAAATCTTCCGCGGGTCCGTGGACTTCATCCGGGCTGTGCTGGCCGAGGCTGCAGCAGCCGAGCTCAAGGAGGGCGCTGCCCGTGACTAGGCCCGATTCCGGCTCGCCGGACCAGAGCGCAAACCAGGAAGACGCTGTCTGGCTCGATCTTGTTGCCCGGCTTGAGGGCACCACCCCTGAGGACAGCAATGCGCAGGACGGCGCGGCGCCGAACGTTCCGTCCAGTCCGGCCAATCCAGATGCGAAAGTCCCCGATACCCCAATTCCCGGCGATTCCCTGACCCCGGCCGACACGCCCGGCCGGCCCGCAACTTTCCGCGACTTTGATCCCCTGGGCCTTGCTGGGCGGGCTCCCACAGAATTGTCCGCAGCCGAACGCTCGGCCGCATCCGAAAATGGCAGCGCCGGTCAGTCACTATCCGGAGAAGCTACCGGCGCCGGGCAGGAGGATGGCCATGCCATCCAGGGCAGCCCGGACGGCCCACGGGACTATGCGGTGGAGGACGACAGCGGCGGCTTCGTCCCGGAGGAACCGCCAAGCCTTTCCGGGACGGACCCGCTGACCATGCTTGCCTGGCTTGGCGCTGTGGGTGGCCCAATTGCCCTGCTCCTGTCCGCCATGTTCTGGCGATCAGCGCCGTTGCTGGCAATAGTGGGCATCCTTGTGGCGTTCATCCTGGCCGTGGTCTACCTGATCATGAAGCTGCCGCAGGAAAAGGACGATAACGACGACGGCGCCCGCGTCTGAGCCGTTCGTCACTGACTCAGCGTCGCAGCACAGCCGTACGGACACAGCGGTGTGGTCTGTCGGGTATTCATCGCAGCGGCAGCTCCGCGCCTCAGCTGCGCATGCGGCTGCTCACGCGCGACAGATCCGCTGCTCCGATGAGCCCCGCGTTGGGTCCAAGCGCCGCCAGTTCGATGCCTGCGGCAGGACGGAAGCCGCGGCCCGTCAGATTCCTGGCGAACGCTTTGCGGGCCGGTTCCACCAGCAGGTCCCCGGCTGAGCAGAGGCCGCCGCCGATCACAAAGAGTCCCGGGTCCAGCGCGGCGGCGAGATTTGCCAATCCCAGGCCCAGCCACTCTCCCACTTCGTCGAGAAGCTCACGGCAGGCGGCGTCGCCGGCCAGGGCAAGTTCGGTAACTATCGTGCCGGTGATCCGGTCGGCCTTTCCTCCCACCGCGCCCAGCAGTTCCTGGGCCACCGGCGAATTGGCCGCCGCCAGGATCCTCGCTTCGCGCCCCAGCGCATTGCCAGAGGCATACTGTTCCCAGCAGCCCCGGTTGCCGCACTCACAACGGTGTCCGCCCGGCATGATGATTTGGTGGCCAAATTCGCCGGCGACACCAAACCGGCCCCGCTCCACCCGGCCGTCCATCACCATGGCGCCGCCGATGCCTGTGCCCAGGGTGATGCACACCAATCTATCCTCACCCTGCCCGGCTCCGAAGCGCCATTCCGCCCACGCCGCGGCATCGGCGTCGTTCGTCAACAGGACGGGCCTGCGCAACAAGCACTGCAGGTTGGCCCGCAAAGGTTCGTTGCGCCAGGCCAGATGCGGGCTGAAAAGTACTGTTCCGCCGTCGAGATCCATCCAGCCGGCGGCCCCGATACCCACTGACCGGATCCGGTGACCGGCACCCAGCTCGTCCACGAGTTCCACGATGACCTGCTCCACGGCCCGCGGATCGCTGCCGGGTGTGGATCGCCGGGCCTCACTGAGAATCCGGCCGTGAGCGTCCACCACTCCGGCGGCCACTTTGGTGCCGCCGATGTCGATGCCGATCGCCAGCCCCTTGCGCCCGAGCCGCAGGTGCTCACGGAACCTCTCCCCGCGCCTAGGCTTTGCCCGGCCAACCCGGGACCACTGCTTCCAGGGCACCGGCCGGCTGGGCGGACCGGCCTGCTCACGGGGAAACGCTGCGTACATAGTGCCTCATTCTAGGCGCGCCCCCGGGCAGGCTTCCCGTAGGCCCGCACCGCGCCTTCCCGTACCCGTTGACTCGAATGTTACTGGCCAGTAGGTTTATAGCTGCACGACCGCGTTTGCAGGCGTATTAGTCTTTAGGGACACCCTGCGCGGGTCCATGAATATCAAAGGAGCTATAGTGCGCGAATTCAGTGTTCCGCCACTGGTTGTTGTCCCACCGGAAACCAACATCACCGATCTGGTGCTGCGGCAGGCCGCCAAGCCCAGCAACCCGGCACTGTTCTCGCGGCTCAACTCCGCAGGCGCCTGGCAGGACGTCTCCGCCAAGGACTTCCTGGCCGACGTCTCCGCTCTTGCCAAGGGT
>JBDTQQ010000148.1:0-6309 GCA_039932075.1 Pseudarthrobacter sp.
CCGCTGGTGAGGATTCCAATTTTCATGTTTCGGCTCAAATTCTGGGAGAGGGTTTGCAAGCAGAGCGCCACACTGAGGCGCCTGGAAGTGTTATGGAAGCTAGGTGGTAGGGCACAAACCGGTTGCAGATCCGGGGGGCGCTACACCATACAAGCCTGAGCTGCACATGCCGCTTCATGGGGAGACTCCTGTCGGGGACGGCCGTCCACTGACCTGCTGATCATGCTTGGCGGCGAGGACGGCGAGATCGTGGATGAGCTGTTGCATCTCCCGGTCACGGCCCCGGACAGGCCGGACCTCGGAGAGAGGAACAGGTTTCCTCAAAGGAGTGGGCACGGGAGTCCGGTCTGCCGACGGCGGCGTGAGAGGCGGTTCCTTACCCGCGGAGGAATCAATAAAGAGCATTGCATCTCCTTCAGCTAGGCCGATTTCAACGCGGCAAGCACTGACATGGCCTCCTGAACCACATCCCTCGCGGGGAACGACGGCCGGTCGACGCCTGCCATTTCCTCCATGACCCGGACCACCTGGCAGCTGTAGCCGAACTCATTGTCGTACCAGACGTACAGGACGAGGTTCTTGCCGTTGGAGATGGTGGCCAGTCCGTCCACGATGCCGGCATGGCGAGAACCGACGAAGTCCGTGGACACAACTTCGGGCGAATCGATGTAGTCGATCTGCTTGCGCAGGTCCGAGTGCAGCGACATGTCGCGGAGGAAGCTGTTGACCTCGTCCTTGGTGGTGCCGTTTTCCAGGCTCAGGTTCAGGATGGCCAGGGACACGTCCGGCGTGGGGACGCGGATGGAGCTGCCGGTGAGCTTGCCCTGAAGTTCCGGCAGTGCCTTGGCCACGGCGGTGGCGGCACCGGTTTCGGTGATGACCATGTTCAGCGCGGCGGAGCGGCCGCGGCGGTCGCCCTTGTGGAAGTTATCGATCAGGTTCTGGTCGTTGGTGAAGGAATGGACGGTTTCCACGTGCCCGTGGATCACCCCGAACCGGTCGTTAATGGCCTTCAGGACGGGAGTGATGGCATTCGTGGTGCAGGACGCTGCCGACACGATCTTGTCAGTGTCCTCGATGCTGCCGTGGTTAATGCCGTGCACGATGTTCTTCAGCTCACCCTTGCCCGGCGCGGTCAGCAGGACCCGGGCAACGCCCTTGCTCTGCAGGTGCTGGGACAGGCCCTCGGCGTCACGCCAGCGGCCCGTGTTGTCCACCACCAAGGCATCCTTGATGCCGTAAGCGGTGTAGTCGATCATGGCGGGGTTGTCCGAGTAGATGACCTGGACCTGCACGCCGTTGGCGGTGATGGTGTTGGCTTCCTCGTCAACGCGGATGGTGCCCTCGAACGGGCCGTGGACCGAGTCGCGGCGCAGCAGGCTGGCACGCTTGGTGAGGTCCTTGTCCGAGCCGCGGCGAACCACGATGGCGCGCAGGCGAAGGCCGTGGCCGCCGCCTGCCTTTTCGATGAGCAGGCGGGCCAGCAGCCGGCCGATCCGGCCAAAGCCGTAAAGCACGACGTCGGTGCTGGTGCGGTCATCAGCACCCCGCTTGCCCACGACCTCGGCGAGCTCGGCCCGGAGGAACTCCTCCAGCGTTGCCCCGGCGCCCTCATCCTTGAACTTCTGGTTGAGGCGGGCGATATCGATCGCTGCCGCGCCCAACTCCAAGCTGGCGAGGGTGTCCAGGATCGGGGCGGTCTCCTCCAAGAGCAGCTCGTCTCTGCTGACCCGGCGTGCGAAGCGGTGCGCCTTCAGGATGTTCATGGTGGACTTGTTGATCAGGCTGCGGCCGTGGATGCTGGTCACCACGTTGTTTTCGCGGTACAGCCGGCCAATCACCGGAATCATGGCCTCGGCGAGGGCCTCCCGGCCCATCCACGTCACAAGGCAAGAATCTGAAGGTTGTAGCATGGGGCGTCCTTTCACAATGGGCGGATGGGTTGGAGCTTGGCCTAGCCTCCATGGTCCCGTCATTTGCGGATAGGGGAAACGCCATTTCGGGATGGTTTTAACTACTCCAATGGGTAGTCTGAGCGGCGCGCCGTGGCGGCGCGCGGGCGCTTCCCCACCCGAACAGGCTGGGCTACAGTGCCTCTAACTGGTCATCCACCAGCCCGCCGGAGACATAACCGGCGAGTAAAAGCAGAAAGGCGAAAGCCATGAGCGTAACTTTCCAGCCCACCGAACTCTTCGCGAGCGACCTAGACGAATCCCCGCTCGGCCCTCCGCTGGCCGAGGTACTCGGCGATGAGATAGCAACGCGAATTGCCATTCCCTTCACCAGCGACGACTCCCGCATCCTATCTGGAGTCTGGGAAGCAGACCCAGGCCTCTCACGATGGGAATTCCTGGAGCGAGGTGAGGCGATTCATGTCCTGGAAGGCCGCATGGTGGTCACCGAGGATGGCGCTGAACCCATCACTCTGGAGGCCGGAACCGCCGCCATCTTCCCGATCGGGTGGCAGGGGACCTGGGAGATCCAGGAGCGGATCAGGAAATTCTTTGTCATATTCGCAGCCTGACCGCGAGAGCACTATCACGTCAGGCCCGGGTACCGCCCGGGCCTGACACGGCAGCGCTCAGTTCAGGTCGATACGGTCGAGCTCCATGACCTTCACCCAGGCCGCCACGAAGTCGTTGACGAACTTCTCCCTGCCGTCGTCGGTTGCGTAGACCTCAGCCAGCGCCCGGAGCTGGGAGTTGGAGCCGAAGACGAGGTCCACCGGTGTGGCTGTCCACTTCAGCTCGCCGGTGGCGACGTCCTTGATTTCGTTGACGTTTTCGTCCGTCTCCGACGCCTTACACCGGGTGCCCGGAGAGAGCAGGTTGACAAAGGAATCGTTGGTCAGGACCTGGGGCCTGTCCGTGAGGACGCCGTGGCCGGGACCGCCGACGTTGGTGCTGAGGGCACGCATGCCACCGACCAGCGCTGTCATCTCCGGGGCCGAAAGGTCCAGCAAGTACGCTTTGTCGAGCAGGAGAGTCTCCGGCCGGAGCTTCCCGCCGGGGCGCCCATAGTTGCGGAATCCGTCCGCCCGCGGCTCCCCGCTATAGCTGAACGTGGGGCCGAGCGGATTGCCCGCCGGTTGTGGGTGTGGAGCGCGGTGAGGTCAGCCGGTTCGGCCACCAGTCCTCGACCGTCCGCGGACGGTGGGCTTTGGGCTGCGGTGAGTCGGTGGCCGGGTTCGCACTCTCGCTGCCGTGCGAGGTGACGCTGACCATGAGCAGGTGCGCGGGGAAGAGCCCTTCCACAGCACAGCTATTTAGGCTTTGGTAACGACGACTTCTGCGCCCTGCACGATGTCCAGCAGCGGTTCGATGTAGCGCGCGGCCAACGGACCAACCACGGCCATGACCAGCACGTAGGCAGTCGCCATGGCCGCCAGCTCCTGGGTGACGGCACCGGATGCCACTGCCAGGCCCGCGATGACGATCGAGAATTCCCCGCGGGCTATAAGCGCCGCTCCGGCACGGAGACGGCCGTGGCGGGCAATGCCCTCACGCTTCGCGGCCCAGATACCGGTGGCCATTTTGCTGGCGGCGGTGACAAAAGCGAGGATGAGCGCCCAGCCGAGCACTGGCGGAATGGAGGCAGGATCAGTGTTGAGCCCGAACGCCACAAAAAAGATCGCGGCAAAAAGGTCCCGCAGCGGTGACAGAATACGCGTGGCATTGTGCGATGTGGCACCGGAGATAGCGATGCCGAGCAAGAAGGCCCCCACTGCCGCTGACACCAGCATGGCGGACGCCACGCCGGCTACGAGCAGGGCCGCGCCCAGGATGTTCAGGAGGAACACCTCTGAGTTCTCGCTGTGGACAACCTTGGAGACCCGGTGTCCGTGGCGCAGCGCAACAGTGAGGACCACGGTCACCACAGCCAACGCAATGCCCACGGTTGTGAGCCCGCTGAGGAAACTGGCGCCGGCAAGAATACTGGTGAGGACGGGAAGATACACCGCCATGGTCAGGTCTTCAAACACAAGGATGGAGATCACCACACGGGTTTCCCGGTTGCCCAGCCAGCCCAAATCAGTGATCACCTTCGCCGCGATTCCCGACGACGAGATGTAGGTGACACCGCCCATCACCACGGCACCCACGAATCCCCAGTTCAGGAACAGGGCAAGTGCTGCCCCCGGCACGAAGTTCAGGACGAGATCAAGGAGGCCGGCCTGCCACGATCTTCGCAGTCCGGTGAAAAGTTCGGACGCCGAATATTCCAGCCCGAGCATAAGCAACAGCAGAATAACGCCGATCTCCCCGAAGAGGTGCGCGGATTGCTTCATGCCTTCAAGGTCAACAATCCCGCCTGTGCCGAAGGCGAGGCCGCCCAGGAGATAGAACGGGATGGGTGACATTCCGATCCGTCCTGCCAGTCTGGCCAACAGGCCGAGGGAAAACACCACTGCTCCCAGTTCTATGAGGCTCAAAGCTAGCGGATTCATGGCCACTTCCTGAGATAAGACCGTCTCCCCTCCATCGCGTCCATAAGCGTAAAAGTCTGTTTATGCCGCCATGGTGGCAAACATCAGTGCCATGACAGCAGCACCCAAGGCTTCGTGCCAGTGTTCGGCGCGGAGGGAGTGTCTTGGCGCCGCATGGTCGCGGGCAGCGGGTTTTGCTGCCCTGCCACGCAGCAGAAGGATAAGGAACACCACTGCCGCGGCTGCGAAGAATACCGTCAGTGGCATGGCCAGGTCAGATGCTTGAACTAACCCCGGTGGGGCCGTGCTTGGGGCTGCCGGTGCTCCTGAGTGGTGGGCGTGCGAGGATGACGTTGCCGCTGCCGGAGCAATTTCGTGCCCGATGGTGGCGGCATGACCCATCATTCCAATCATGAGAGCGGCGCCGGCCATAGTGAGGCTGTGATAAACGCATTTCAGCCGGCCTTGGCTGCCGGCGCAGAGTATTTTGAATTCCGGCCGGGCAACCGCCTGAAGCACAAACCACAGTGCCCCGCCTGTCAGGACCCCGATCTGAGCCAGCATGGTCGATGGGACGAGGTTCCACAGCATGGCGATCATCAGGATATTCATGAGTGCATGGAGGCTCTTATTGGCTTGGGCCGTGAGCTGGTGGGACCGGATCGCCTGCAGCAGGTGATAGCCGGCGCTCAGCAGCAGGACGGCCGTGAGGGTCCAGGTAATTGCGGGGATATTGAACACGTGGATCACGCTCTTACGGTGTGGGTAGGTGGATCGGTCCCCGGTGCGCCATTCGGCAGCACCGGGGACCGTCTTCTCAAGCCATGCTGTCGCCGGCTCCGGCTCCTGGAGCCGGAGGTGCCGGTTCCGTCATGTAAGGTCCAGGACCTTTTCGCGATCTTCGGCTAGCTCATCTGCAGCGCTGGCAGCGGCTGCTTTGTCCGTCGCGCGCCTGTGTTCGTGCTGGGAATACAACCAGATCGGTATAAAGACCGCCAACACCAGGAAGCCGACCCAGGTTGAGGTCCAGCCGATTTCGAGGCTGTTCAGGTAGACCACGCCGATCAGGCAAAGGGGCACATTGAACAGGCCAAAGATCATGGCGACATGCTTCCAGCCCTTGGGTGCTTTGAAAGGACGTTCCAGGTTAGCGAAGGCCGGGTGCTTTTTGGCTTTGACGTAGGCGAAGAGACTGATGCCGTTGGCGCAGGTGTAGCCAATAGCCGAGGCCGCAAGAATTGCCGCGGCGTTTCCCATGGAAATCAGCACCAGGTTGAAGGCCCCGATGACCAGCATGGCAATAAACGGGGTTCCGTGGCGATTGGTTTTTCCGAAGACCTTGGGAATGTTGCCTTCCGTCGACATGGAGTGCATGGCGCGGGAGGACCCCAGGTAGGCAGTCTGGATGATGAGGATCATGGCGGCGATCAGCATGATGATGGTGATGACTGAACCGGCCTGGCCAAAGACGGCCTGGGCCACCGGAATCAGGGGCGAGACAGCCTCGGCCTGCACGCCCTCCACACCCAGCACGCCGATGACTGCAGCCTGCAGCAGCACATACAAGGCGAAGCAGATGATGCCGCAGGCCAGCAGCGCCTTGGGGAGATCCTTGGACGGTTTCTTGTATTCGGGGCCGTAGATGGCTGCCGTTTCCCAGGCGCAGGCACTCCACTGTGCTATCCCGAAGATGCCAAACAGCATCAGGATATGGTGCATGTCCCAGGCCCAGTCAGTGGGCCACCAGTTGCCGGTGATGTTGGTCAGCTCAACGTGTCCGGTAGCGAAGGGCGCCACGGCCAGGATAACCAGGGGGATCAGGGATACGGCCGCCAGGATGTACCCCAGGATGGCGCCGTCCTTGAGGCCGAACCAGTTGACGA
>JBDTQQ010000149.1:0-6265 GCA_039932075.1 Pseudarthrobacter sp.
CTGCCGGGCGGAGTCGCAGCAGGGAAATGGCCACGGAACAACCTCCGGCCACCAGTCGCCCGCCCTGGAGCGGAGGACCAGCCTCCCCAATCCTATGTCCCGGACCTTTCCCACGTTCGGAACGGCAGAGCAACATCCCCGAAACAACAGCACGCCACGCTTGAGCCATGAAGCCCCCCGCAAGTAACCCCACCGCGGCTGAATTGAGCTGTGAAGTCTGCGGCCTGATGCCCGAACCCACCAAGACGCGACTGACCGTGGCCAATGTGGCTGTGATGCTTCCGATTGAACTCCTGGTCCATGCCCTGGTAGTGGAAACGCACCTGCCTTATCTGGCCAAGGTGCTTGTCCTCACCCTGACTGCCACCGTGCTGGTGATCTGGGTGGCCGAACCCTCCGCTGCCCGGATCCTGCGCGGCTGGCTGCACGCGCCTGCGCTCCGGCACCGCAGGAAGCTCGGCACTGCCCCTGCCCTGTGGCGGGCGCGCACGGTGCTGCGGGACCAGCCGGGTTCGCTGCAGAAGATCACCCGGGCGCTGGCCCGCGTGGACACCAACATCCTGAGCATCCACGTCCACCCTGTGGCAGGCGGTGTGCTCGATGAGTTTGTCCTCTCCGCACCGGGGAACCTGAGCGAACGCCAACTGCTGGAGGCCCTCGACGACGGCGGCGGCTCCCGTTCCCACGTTTGGCCCACCACCGCGCTGGCCATGGCAGACGGGCAAACCCGGGCGTTGAGCCTCGCGGCGAGGATCGCCGACGCCCCGGACGAGCTGCCCCTGGCAGTGGCCGAGCTGCTGCGAGCGCAGGTTCTCACGCCGGCCGCGGCTGCCCTGGAAACGCACGACGCCGGCACAATCCTGAAGATCCCCACCGCCTGGCACGGACCCATCACCTTTGCCCGTCCAGGCGAGCCTTTCACACCCGCCGAATCAGCCCGCGCCCACCGGCTGGCCGAGCTCGCGGAAATCCTGGCCCACCGTCCGGCCCCGGCTCCCCCCATGTAGGTGGCCTGTGTGCCCCTTGCGGGCACACCGGCTATCTGGTTGGGCAGGTTACATGCGGATGGTGAGCGCCCCGGGGTCGAGGGTCATCAGGACATGCTTGCCTTCGCCCTCGTGGTCGCCGTCCAGCTGGTAGTCGTCGTTGTGCTCCAACGTGATTTCCACGGATTTGCCCTGGTAGTACTCCACGGAGGTGTCCTTGCCCCGGCCCTTGCCGATCATGCCGGCGATGACGGAGAACCAGCCAAGCTTCCCCCGGGGTGCCAGCACGGCAACATCCAGCAGCCCGTCGTCCATTTTCGCGTCGGGGAAGATCTCAAGTCCGCCCTGGACCTTGCCGCAGTTGCCCACCATCACGCTGCGGACGCCCCGGTGCACCACGTCTTTGCCGTCGATCACAATGGTGGCCTTCACGGGCTTGCCGGGCAGGTTCCGGATGCCGGCGTCCACATAGGCCAGCCAGCCCACCTTGTCCTTCAGGTCCTCGTTGGTGTCGGCCATGATGGTGGCGTCGTAGCCCACGCCGGCCATGACCAGGAAGACCTGTTCCTTGTCGGGGTGGTTCCGGCGGGCACGCACCACGTCGATCTTCCGTTCAGTTCCCGCCAACGCGCCGGCCATGGCACCGTCAAAGTCCGTGACGTCCATCCCCAGGTTGCGGGCCAGGAGATTGCCTGTACCGAACGGAAGCAGCCCCATGGGCACATCGCCGCCGGCCAGCACCTCAGCCACGCAGCGCACGGTGCCGTCCCCGCCGGCAGCAATAACGACGTCGGCCCCTTGCTTGAGTGCCTCCTTCGCCTGGCCCACGCCGGGGTCCTCCTTGGTGGTCTCAAGCCAGATAGGCTCACCCCAGCCGTTCTCCGAGCAGTGCTTGGCCGCGAGTGCCTTAACGTCAACCTCCACCGGCTTGGCGGGATTGATGATGATGGCCGGCCGCTTGAGGTCGGTGGAGCTGTTGGCAGTCATGGTGTCCTTCGGTGAAGTCGAATGTGCCTGTGAAGAAAAGCGTACTTGCCATTGTCCGTGGCGGCAGTGGAACTGGCTTTAGCGTCCGCTCTGAAGTTCCTGGTTACGGGCCGCTTGGTTCCGGGCATTGATCCGGGCCGACCGAATGATGGTGAAGACACCCAGGGCATCAACCACTGCGATGACGGCGATCATCCAGTCCAAGCCCTGGCCTGCCACGAGGACCATGCCCACAATGCCGGTGGCAACGGTCATGATGACGGGCAGCAGCCAGGCGGGACGTTCTGGCCGGGCTGGCGTGGACGCGTCAGGGGTGGTCTGCGGATCGCTCATGTGATGTCTCCTGGGAAAGTGCCTGTAGGTAACGTGCCTGGGTGGACTGCCGCGGCTGCCCCGGCTCGTAGAACGCTACAGCGCTTTCACGGCTCCCAGCACCTTGGCCAGTGAATCTTTGGCGTCGCCGAAGAGCAGGGATGTCTGCGGTTCGTAGAGGAGTTCGTTCTCGATGCCGGCGAATCCGGGCCGCATGGAGCGTTTCAGGAAGATCACCTGGCGGGCGTCAGACACCTCCAGGATGGGCATGCCGTAGATCGGCGAGCCCGTGGACGTCTTCGCGGCCGGGTTCACCACATCGTTGGCGCCCACCACCAGCGCCACGTCTGCGGTCCGGAACTCAGAGTTGATCTCACCCATTTCCTTGAGCGACTCGTACGGCACGTTGGCCTCGGCCAGGAGCACGTTCATGTGCCCCGGCATGCGGCCGGCCACAGGGTGGATGGCGAAGTCCACGGCGATGCCACGGGCTTCCAGCGCCAAGGCCAGTTCCGCGGCGGTGTGCTGGCCCTGCGCCACGGCCAGGCCGTAGCCGGGCACAATGATCACGCGTTGCGCGTACCCCAAAAGGACTGCCACGTCCTCGGCGCTGGAGGATCTGACGGGGCGTTCGCTGACGGCGGTGGATCCCGCCGTCGAGCCTCCCTTGAAGGCGCCGAACAGGATGCCGGCCACGCTGCGGCCCATGGCCGCGGCCATGGCGCGCGTGAGGATGGTACCGGAGGCACCCACCAGGGTGCCCGCCACGACCAGGAGGACATTGCCCAGCACCACGCCGGATGCTGCTACCGCGAGGCCGGTGAAGGCGTTCAGGAGCGAGATGACGATGGGCACGTCTGCGCCACCGACGGGGAGCACCAGCAGCGCACCGGCGGCAACGCCCAGCACCATCAGCAGCACGGCGAGCGGCAGGGAACCGGTGAGGACGACTGCGACGGCGGTGCCCACGGCGGCGAGCAACACGGCGGCCATCACCACGGGGAGGCCGGGGAACACCACCGGACGGGTGGTCATGAGCTCCTGGAGCTTGGCGAACGTGACGCCCGATCCGGCGAAGGACACGGCCCCCACCAGGAGCGTGAAGACGATGGCGAGACGCACCCAGGGGTCTGCGTTGTGGCTGAGCTCCAGGAGTGCGACCAGTGCCGCAGCACCGCCGCCCACGCCGTTGAACAAGGCCACCAGCTGGGGCATCTGGGTCATTTTCACCCGCCGGGCCACAGGGGCGGCCACCGCCGTTCCCACAGCGATGGCGGCGATAATCCAGGGGATGTTCTCCAGCCTGGCCGACAGGAACACGGTGACGACGGCGAGCAGCGCGCCGAAGGCGCCGATCAGGTTGCCGCGGCGTGCGGTACGGGGCGAGCTGAGGCCGCGGAGTGCCAGGATAAAGAACACCGCGGCGGCGAGGTAGAGGAGCGAGGTCCAGACCGGATCGAGGAGGCTCATTTTCGGTCCTCCCTGGCTACTGCTTCGGTGCCCGCTGCGTCCTTGCGGACAAGCTCCTTACGGCCGTGGAACATGTGCAGCATCCGGTCGGTGACCACAAAACCGCCCACCAGGTTGGCGGTGGCCAGCACCACAGCGAGCAGCGCCACGGCCAGCACCCACGGGTCGGCCGCCTGCCCGGCGACGATGATGGCGCCCACCAGAATGATGCCGTGGATAGCGTTGGCGCCGGACATCAGGGGTGTGTGCAGGGTGCTGGAGACCTTGGAGACCACCTCGAAGCCCACAAACACCGCCAGCACGGTGACCGTCAGCAGGCTCATGCCGTCCATCAGATTCCCCCCTCGTTGTGGAGCCTGCGGCTTGGCACGCCGTCCGTCTGGACCCGCTCGTGCTGGACCCGCGGCGCATGGTCGGGCAGTGCCGGGATGACCGCCGCCAATGCCTCTGCCGTGGGCAGGTGCCGCACAGTGCCGTCGTACGTGAGGCAGGAACCCGCGATCACGTCGTCGTTGAAGTCAGGAGTCACGGTGCCGTCGCGGGTCATCAGGGCGAGCAGGTTGGCCACGTTCTTGGCGTACAGCCGGGACGCGTCCGAGGCCATCGCGGACGGCGCATCCTTCAGCCCCACCAGGGTGACATGGCCCTGGCCGTCGGCGGTGGGCACCAGGATGTCCGCACCGGGGACGGCGCCTTCCACGTTGCCGCCGGACTCTGCGGCGAGGTCGACGACGACGGAACCGGGGCGCATGCCCTGCACCATCTGGCGGCTCACCAGGAGCGGGGCGCGCCTGCCGGGGACTGCCGCCGTCGTAATCAGGACATCAGCCTGGGCGACGTGCGGGGCGAGGAGTTCGCGCTGGAGGGCGCCGCGGTCGGCACTGAGTTCGCGGGCGTAACCGCCCGACGCTTCCGCGGTTTCCAGGTCGAGTTTGATGAATGTGCCGCCCATGGACGCTACTTCGTCGGCGGAGGCGGGCCGGATGTCGTTGGCGGAAACGCGGGCGCCGAGTCGTTTCGCAGTGCCGATGGCCTGAAGTCCGGCGACACCGGCCCCGAGCACCAGGACCCGGGCCGGCGGAACGGTGCCGGCGGCGGTCATGTAGAGCGGGAAGAAGCGCGGGAACCTGATGGCGGCCTCCAGCACGCAGCGGTAGCCGGCCACCAGGGCTTGGGAGCTGAGCGCGTCCATGGACTGGGCGCGGGAAATGCGGGGCACCAGTTCCAGGGCGAAGGACGTGACGCCAGCCTCCGCGAGTGCCTGCACCGTGGCCAGCTCGGACGACGGCGAGGCCAGGCCCACGGTAACGGCACCCCGTTTCAGGGCCTTCGCCGTCGCGGGCTCCAGCGGGCGGACGTGGACCAGGATGTCCAAATCAGCGGGGTCCAGGGAGGGGACCAGGCGGGCCCCCGCCTGGACGTATTCAAGGTCTGAGTGGCCGGCGGCGGCACCCGCGTCCGCTTCGATCAGGACGTCCAGGCCCAGCCCGGTTAGTTGCTTGACCGTTTCCGGTGTGGCGGCAACACGGCGCTCACCCTCATGCCGTTCCCGCGGTATGCCCAGTTTCAACCGCCAGCTCCCTTACGGACGTAGTTGGCTTGAGTCTATGACGCACCGCAGGGGATATGCACTCATTTGGCAGTGGGCACTCGGGTGGCGCGGGCCGTCCGCGCCGCCGGGTTAGCCCCGCGCGGTCAGATCCGCGGAAACCAGCTTGGCCGTGGCAACAATCTCTCGGGCAGCCGCGGCCAGGTAGCCGTCAGGGTCAGGCTGGGCCGCGACGGACTGGGCCTGCAAAGATACATTGACGGCCGCCACCACCTTGGTGGGTCCGTCATAGACCGGCGCCGCCACCGACATCAGCCCCAGTTCCAGCTCCTGGTCCAGCAGGCACCAGCCCTGGGCACGGACCGTGTCCAGCACCGCCAGCAGTTCCGGAACGGTTCCCAGCGCCCGCGGCGTCAGCGGCTTGATCTCCGCGGCGGCAAGATAAGCCTGGAGCCGGGCCGGCGGCAGGGCGGCCAGCAGCACCCGCCCCATCGACGTTGCATACGCCGGGAAGCGGGTACCCACCGTGATGCCCACATTCATGATCCGCCGGGTGGTCACCCGGGCAATGTAGGCGATGTCCGTGCCGTCCAGTACGGCCGCCGAGGTGGACTCACCCAGTTTGAGGGACAGTTCCTCCAGGTGCGGCTGAGCCAGTTGGGGCAGGGACAGCCCGGAAAGGTAGGCGTAGCCGAGCTGCAGGACCCTGGCCGTGAGCGCGAACGTCTTGCCGTCGGTCCGGACGTAATCCAGCTCAACGAGCGTGTGCAGGAACCGCCTGGCGGTAGCCCTGGTCAGGTCGGTCCGGGCCGCCACCTCGGTGAGGGTCATCACGGGATGATCGTTGTCGAAGGCACGGATGACGGCCAGCCCACGCGCCAGCGATTGCACGTACTGGTCGCTCGCCTGCGGAGCGGTGCGTGCAGCTGCCGGTGCGTTGGTCATGGTTACCAATCCTAGA
>JBDTQQ010000150.1:0-6228 GCA_039932075.1 Pseudarthrobacter sp.
TGTAAGGATCGTGCAGACGACTTCTGAAATTTGTGCAGTCTGGTCCGGAAATGACAAAACGGGTGCAAAGCCAGCACTCTCTCGTCGCCGGCGTCAGCCAAACCCCAAAAATTTAGAAAGCCACATGACTGACCTTTCAAAACGTGCGTAACTAGGAATACCCCCCAATTGGGTAGTCGCACAGCTTAAAGAGCAAAGGATGAATGCATGATCATCTTGGAAGCAATCGGCGATGTTCTTGCCATCGCGGGCTCGATGGCATGGCAGATCCTCTGGCCCCTGGTGCTCGGATTCACCCTGTCGGGTGTGATCCAGGCGGTTGTGCGCAAGGAGCGAATCATTGCTCTCATGCGTGATGACTCCCCTCGCTCCCTTTCGATTTCGGCTGTTCTCGGCGCTGCGTCTTCGTCGTGCTCCTACGCAGCTGTCGCCCTGGCGCGGGCCTTGATTCGCAAGGGTGCCAACTTCACGGCCGCGATGGCGTTCGAGATCGCATCGACGAATCTGGTGCTCGAGCTCGGGCTCATTCTGGCGTTCGTGATGGGCTGGCAGTTCACTCTGGCGGAATTCGTCGGCGGCCCGTTCATCATCGTATTCGTCGCCCTCGGGTTCCGGATGTGGATGCGGAGCAAGATTGTGGATGCCGCCCGGGAGCAAGCCGACAAAGGTCTGGCCGGCTCGATGGAGGGTCACGCAGCGATGGACATGTCCGTCGCGGCGGAAGGCAGCTTCTGGAAGAGGCTGTTCTCCCGCGCCGGCATCACCTCGGTATCACAGTACTTCGTGATGGATTGGGCGGCCGTGCTCCGCGACATCCTGATCGGGTTGCTCATCGCGGGAGCGTTCGCCGCATGGGTTCCGAAACCCTGGCTGCAAGCGATCTTCTTCGTCCATGACCCAGCCCTGGCGTTCATCCTCGGTCCCCTGATCGGACCGCTCATCGCGGTGGTCAGCTTTGTCTGCTCGGTAGGAAACGTGCCCCTGGCCGCAGTCCTGTGGAATGGCGGGATCAGCTTCGGAGGCGTCATCAGCTTCATTTTCGCTGACCTGATCATCATCCCGATCATCCTCATCTACCGGAAGTATTACGGCACGAGGGCGGCACTGCGCATCACCGCGATCTTCTACGCGGCGATGGTGCTCGCCGGTTATGTCGTCGAGCTGACCTCACCCCCCTGCACCTGGTCCCGACCAACCGGCACCTCTCGATCATCGAGGCCGGTATCAGCTGGAACTACACGACCTGGCTCAATATCGCCTTCATCCTCCTTGGGCTGGTCCTGCTCGTGGTGTTCTTCCGTAGCGGTTCCGGCAGCATGCTCAAAATGATGGGCGGCTCACCCACTGCCGGACGGGATCACCTCAGCCACGATCACTCCAGCCACGATCACTCCGGCCACGAAGATCACGCCCATCGACACCCCGACTCATCGGACAACCCTCAGGCATGACAAGGATCACGGCTACCCGTAGCCGGCGTCCCGCAAGCCGCTCCCCTACAGACACGGAGGGCTGTGCAGAGGAGTAGTGAAATTTGTGCAGACGACTTCTGAAAGTGACATTTCGGTTCGGGGGCGCCGTGTCCCGATCTGCACGTTCCGGGTGACGTTTTCGCCCATTCCTACAGTGTTCGTACCGCCCGTTGATGTGCGTTTCAAAGTGAAAGCTCACAGTCTTCTCTACCTCCTTATCCTGCGTGGTTGGGCCACCAACCTCGCCAGCGTCCGGGAGATCGGCTTGTAGATCCAGAGCCAGCATCGATCACGGCTTTATTGCGACGCCATCGATAATTCCGTGGAGCGATGCAGGAGCAATCAACCGATCGACGGAATGCAGTTCATGCATCTCCACCCGGGGAGCTTTCCTCTCGCTTCGCTGCTTTTGCGGTCGGCCTGGTCCCGTGCGGCGGGGCGGCCATTCAGGGCTGGGAGCCCGGAGAGATAGGAGACCCGCAGCAGCCTGCGGTCGTAGCTGCCGCGTCCGCGACAGTGGCGGCTGCCGGTGATCCTCCCGGAGTACTGGGGGGCCGAGTCCCGGCGACGGGCCTACTCCGAGCGGAAACGCAGCGAAGACAAACGCCACACGATCAGGCACTGGTGGCACTGCCCCGAAGACGCTGCGACACCCCTACGCCATGTTCCGGGACCACCTGCCATACCCACAGCGCCGCATGACCTGAATATCATTCGCCCTCGGGCGTGCTGGGGCGGGCAAGCCCGGCCGGCGGCGGTCAGCTGCGGCTGTCCGCCGGGCCTGCAGGGTTCGGGTGGGGCAGCTTGTGAAAAAGTGGCGTCTGCCGCCGCGTGGAGGGATTTCCACGTAGATGATGACTCCGGAGGCGGTTGGTAAGTTCCGGTGTTTGCGGGGCCACCCCGGCTGGGTTCCTCAAGCCAGCGACGATTCAGTCCTCGGAGATCGGGGCGGCATTCGGGTCTTCAGCGTCGCCGGCGTCGTTGCCAGTGCCACGTCCCTCCCGGGTGTGGCTGCGGAACCTGAAAAGTGGGCAGCGTGACGGCGGTAACGGTTGATGCACGGCGCTGTACTCTGAGTTTTGAAGGTGGTTCCTGAGGTATCCCGATATGCCCTTCCTGGGCAGGAGGCCGTTATGCGCGGATCGTTTGTGGTGGAGACTGGAATATCGGATCCCGGAATTTATCTTGGATGGGGTAATTTCCTGATTCAGTTCGGGAACCTGATTGTCATCGTTCTGATGATCGTGTTGTTTGTGGTTGCGTTGTTCCTCCCTTTTCCTCGCGGCAAAGGCCGGAAATGACCGCCGACGGCAATTCCGCTGCCGATGCGGTGGAAGAAGAGCCCCGGTTCTCGACCTGGACGGGTAAAACGCGCGGCTGGATGCTGCGCCGGCTTCCCCCGGAGAAACTGCTGCCGGAGGACCAGCCCAGCTACGTCGCGTCGTGGATCTATGTGTTCGGCATGGGCGCCATCGCCGCGCTGGTCTACATCATTATCTCCGGCTGCATCCTGGCGTTGAACGGTCCAGCCTGGTACCACGTCTCCGGGCTGGGCCATTTCATCAACAGCACCCACTTGTGGAGCGTGGAGCTGTTCTTCATGTTCATGGTGATCCACCTCTGGGGCAAGTACTGGATGGCGGCCTGGCGGGGTGGCCGTGTCCTGACCTGGATCACGGGGATGATCGCGTTCGTCGTTTCCATTGTCACTGCGTTCACCGGATACCTGCTCCAAACCAACTTCGACTCGCAGTGGATCGCCTTCCAGGCCAAGGACGCCCTCAACGCCGTCGGGGTCGGGGCCTGGTTCAACGTCGCCAACCTGGGCCAGATCCTGATGTGGCACATCACCCTTCTACCCCTGGCGGTGGCCGGCGTCGTCGCCCTGCACGTGCTGCTGGTTCGGATGCACGGGGTAGTACCTCCGCTGGAGGCAGCGGCAACCGACGCGCAGCTCCAGGAGGACCTTCCCGGGAGCGCCGCCGGGGAAGGTGAGGACCAATGAGTAAGAAACCAGCCCCGATGTCCTGGCGCAAGCGGGACGATATCGCCAGCAGGCCATGGCGAGGCAGGGCACGCGAGTACGACCTGTTCAAGGAACTTACGGTCGGCGTCATTGTCGTCGGTCTGCTCGTGCTCGGACTCTCTGCGGTCTTCAGCTCTCCGGATGATCCCAGTGTCACCCTCAAATCGTGGGCGACAGCGGCGCCGTCGGATTTCGTCGCGACCGCGACCGCGGAACTGGGAGGCACCAGTAAAACCGCCGGGTACGGCCCTCCGTACAATTCAACACCGGATGCATCGCAAAAGCTCGGTCCGATCGATCTGCAGACGTTCTCCGGCGTCCGGATTCCTATCGATACCGCCAACGATTTCGTCATCGCCCCGCTGAAGTCACTGCCCTCACCGCCCAGCGCGGTGTCCGACTGGACCGCCGGAACAGACCAGCAGCACACGGACTGGGCCGCAGCCTACACCGATGCCCTCTCGAAAGCTCCCGATAACGACCCTGCGAAGGTTGCCAGCGGCGACTACGGCCCCGTCCCCGCGCTCACGGGAGCTCTGCTCACCATGGCCCAGCAAGGAGCCCTGGACGGGGTGCTCCAGGCCAAAGGCTCCTTCTATAGCACCGATTACACCCCCAGCGTCTTGTTCCTCGGAGACGGAACCTATTTCCCAGGGCTGGCCGACACCGCTCACCTGACCGGGGACCAGTGGGGCATGATGAACGAGACCGGTAACTATCCAGGCCAATCCTGGCTCTGGCTATTCTCCTTCCTGTATCAGGTGGAGCCGATTAAATCCTCCCCCAACGCCGACATACTCGTCGTCTCCATCATGGTCCTGCTGACTCTTCTGCTGACCCTTGTCCCCTTCATCCCGGGGCTCAGGTCACTGCCCCGCCGCGTCCCGATACACCGACTGATCTGGAAGGACTACTACCGACGGGTGCGATAAACCGACGCAGGCCCCACTGGTGTTCGCCGGTACCGGCGCTCCGCGGCTATTGGGCCGTCCCCCGCTTGGGCGCCGGGCGCGCTTAGTACAGGGTTTCATAAGGACCAGGCACTGCTCCTGGCCCCTTCGGTTCCCCTTTCCCGGGACAGAACTGGTAGGGACATCATCACCATTCGCCGGAACCCTGATAGGTGCGTCTCGTCGGCGAGGCGCTTTTTGCGCGTCTTGGTGGGACCATTGAGGAGGGGCGCCTGTCACGGAGCCGGCCCGGCGCCGGCACGTCCTGCTCAAAGCCAGGGAGGGGATCCTGATGGACCCCACCATTGTCATTGTCATCATCCTTGTAGTACTGCTGCTCATCGTGGCGAAAATGTCGATCCGGATCGTGCGTCAATACGAGAAGGGCGTCCTTTTCCGTCTCGGCAGAGTCATGGGAGTCAGGGATCCGGGTTTGCGGCTGATCATCCCGGTTATTGACCGGTTGCCGCTGGTGAGCTTGCGGATCGTGACCATGCCGATTCAGTCTCAGGGCATTATTACCCAGGACAACGTGAGTGTCGACGTCTCTGCGGTGGCATATTACCGGGTCGTGGACGCTGTGAAGTCTGTGGTCGCGATCGAAAACGTGGCCTCGGCCATCGACCAGATCGCCCAGACGACGCTGCGGAAAGTCGTCGGCCGCCATACGCTGGACCAAACCTTGTCCGAGACCGAACGGATCAATATTGACATCCGTGAAATCCTCGACGTTTTGACCATCGATTGGGGCGTCGAAGTGACTTTGGTGGAGCTGAAGGACATCCAGCTCCCCGAGAGCATGAAGCGGGCCATGGCCCGCCAGGCTGAGGCCGAACGTGAGAAGAGGGCGAAGATCATCGCCGCTGAAGGCGAAGCCATCGCCGCGACAGCCCTTGGAGACGCTTCCGATACCATGATGGCCCACCCGCTGGCCTTGCAGCTCAGGAACCTGCAGTCCTTGGTTGAAATCGGCGTGGATAAGAACACCACCGTTGTCTTCCCGGCTCCGCTGATGAGCACTATTGGTGAACTCTCCGCGTTCCTGGCCCGTGAAAATGTGGCCGCAGCATCCTCCAACGGCAAGACACCCATCAAAGCGGCATAAGCCCTAACTGGATGGACACCACTGTTGGTCGTTGCCGAAAAGGCGAGCACAACGCAACACCTTGGACGGCCTGCGCCGCGTTCTGGCCGGAAGAACGAGCGGACTCGAATCGGTAGCCCTCGGAATTCAATCGAACACGCCCAGCGTCCGCGACCAGGAGCCAGACCTGCCTGAATAACGATGCAGCGGTCGGGCCGTGCGTCCGGACCGGATGTGCTGTCACTCTGTGTCTGCTTCGGCGTCTGCTCCGCCATCGCGTTGGGGGCCCACGGTTCCGTCCGTACCGTAGTCTCCCTCGGCGTATTGGCCGGTTTCTGTATTTGCGGTTCGGCCGTGGACCGTTCCGGCGGTGCCGTAGTCAGCTTCCACGAAGCGTCCGGATTCTTCTGCATCTTTGTCAGTTGAAGCGGTCAAGGCTGCCTCGCTGCCGGCTGCACCATAATCGCCTTCGGCGTATTGGCCTTCGTCGTCGCCAGCGTGGCGACCGGCTTCAGTGCCGGCTTCGCCGTAGTCGCCTTCCACGTAGCGGCCGCGGACCTCTGCGTCCTTTGATTTCCGCCCGCCGCGCGGCTCGCCGGTGTGCTCTTCGAACTCGTTGCTTTGCGACATGTTCCTGCCTCCACGCAATCAGTTGAGTGGTCTTCCCACGGTTCCCATTCTAACGAGGGCAAGAGC
>JBDTQQ010000151.1:0-6219 GCA_039932075.1 Pseudarthrobacter sp.
CACCACCCAGGGCGCGGTGTGGAGCATGTACGGCGGCCTGGGCTCGGCGATCCTCCTGATCATCTTCTCGCCCGTCGTTTCCGGCGGAGCGACGTCCATGATCAAGGACGCCCACTTCGCCATCTTCCCGCTCAACAACCCGGGCATTGTGTCCATCCCGCTGGCGTTCCTGCTCGGCTGGCTCGGCACCGTGCTGGACAAGAAGCGCGAAGACAGCACGAAGCAGGCCGAAATGGAAGTACGCTCACTCACCGGCGTTGGTGCGGAGAAGGCCGTGGACCACTAACACCAAGGCAAGCGAACGACGGCGGCGCGGAAGCCGCCGTCGTCCGTTTGGAAAGGCCCGCAGCCCCTTCCGGGCCGCGGGCCTTTCCTATGCCTTGGGCCGGCTATGCCTTGGGCTTGATCTTGATGTTGATCATCTTGAGTTCGTCGGTGCCCTCGAAGCGGTAGACGAGGTCGATATTCTTCCCGTCGTTGCACGCGATAAGGCCCACCACATCGGCTGCCTTGTTGCCGTTCTCCGTGCTGGCCTTGACCTCGTTGTAGGTGGGCTTGCAGGAGTTGTCCATCTCCAGCGTCTTGATGCCGGCAATAAACGTTTCCTTGGAAACCTGCTTCTGGAGGGCAGGGTCCAGGTAGTTGTCGTAGGCTGTGGACGTGTCGCCGGCGATGACGAGTTTGGTGAAGTCGTCCGCGAGGCTCTTGGCATGGTTGGTGGGTCCGGCAACAACATTGGCCAGGATCACCACACCGAGGATGACCAGCAGCAGGACGCCGCCCACCACGCCCAGGATGGTCCACAGCCGTCGGCTGCCACGTGCAGGGGGCCGCTCGCCGGGGAGGCCGAACGGTCCGCCGGCAGGAGGTTGTCCCGGAGTGCCGTACGGTCCGGGAGCGCCATACTGTCCCGCCGTCTGTCCCGCCGCCGCGTATTGCCCGGCCGCTGCATACTGCCCCGGCGCCGGATATTGACCGGCGGTGCCGGGCTGTCCGGGGGTTTCAGACTGGCCGGCCGCTGGCTGTTGCTGAGGCTGTTGGGGCCAGGGCGCCGGCTGGTGCGGTTCCTGAGGGTTGCTCACATCGAGCCTTTCCGGCAACGCGGTGGCACTGCCTTTTTTGCTGGGGGCCGCTGGGCGGTACCCGCGGATCTACCTGGGAACAGCCTATAGCCCCGTCCGCGGGGTGGGCGTCGGCCAAAGTCTCGCGGAAACACAATTTTGGGTCAGGTTTTCGGGCGCCTTAGCTATCCTGGCCGTCGCCGGATCCCCGGTCCAGCAGTGGCTGGATGCGGAAGGGAATGAGTTCGCCCATGGCCAAGGCGGTATCGGTACGGTCCACGCCGTCGCACGCCAGGATTTTTCCGTTGATCCGGAAGAGGTCTTCGGCGTCCAGGGCCACTACACGAAGGAGGAGGTCAGCGGAGCCGGTCAGGCCATACCCTTCGAGTATTTCCGGTATGTCGGCAAGGTCATGGGCCAGTTGCCCCAGCTTCTGCTGCTGGACATGGACTGAGATGAATGCCATCAGCGGGTACCCCAGCGACGCCGGGTTGATCCGGCGCTCGAAGGACAGGAAGACGTGTTTCTTCTCCAATTGGGCCATGCGCGCCTGGACCGTGTTCCGGGACAGTCCCAGCTTTTGGGCAAGCGCCACCACGGTGCGCCGGGGGTCGCCGGCCAAGGCTGAAAGCAGCCGCGTGTCGGTGCCATCCAAAGGGTGCATAATGCGCAACGTTAGCACGGCGAAGCAACCCCAAACAGGGCATTATGCTCACTATTTGCGGCGGTAGTTGTACCCATTGAACATTGTGAGTAGGGTCACAATTATCCGGGGCAACGGCGCCCGGGTGGCTGGCGGCCGGCGGGACCATAAGTCTCCAAGCTCCGGTCAAACGACGTGAGAAGGTTGCGTGCCATCGTGTCTACAGACGAAACGGGCCAGGGCGGATCAACGGCGGGTGCTCCCGCCGGCAGGACAGGAAACCATCCTGGATCCGGCAGGAACCTGATCCAACTGATCACCCCGCTAGGGGAGCGGATCAGCCATCCGGAATTCGATCCCTGGGTCAAAGACGTCGGGGATGAACAGCTGTGCTCCCTCTTTGAAGACCTGACGGTCATCAGGCGTATCGACGTCGAGGCCACGGCGCTCCAGCGCCAGGGGGAACTCGGACTTTGGCCGCCGTTGCTGGGCCAGGAGGCAGCGCAGATCGGGTCGGGCCGGGCACTGCGCAGCGACGACTTTGTCTTCTCCAGCTACCGGGAAAACGGTGTGGCCTACTGCCGCGGCGTGGGCCTGACGGACATCTTGCGGGTCTGGCGCGGAAACGCCGCCTGCGGGTGGGACCCGTACACCGTGAACATGGCCACCCCCCAGATCATCATCGGTGCACAGACCCTGCATGCCACCGGGTATGCCATGGGCATCCAGAACGACGGTGCCGACTCGGTGGCGGTGACCTACCTCGGCGATGGTGCCACGAGTGAAGGCGACGTCAATGAGGCCATGGTCTTTGCTGCCAGCTTCCAGGTGCCGGTGGTTTTCTTCTGTTCCAACAACCACTGGGCCATCTCGGAGCCCGTGCGGCTGCAGTCCCATGTGCAATTGGCGGACAGAGCTACGGGATTCGGTATTCCGAGCCTCCGGGTGGACGGCAACGACGTCCTGGCCGTGATGGCGGCCACGCGCGTGGCCCTGGACCGCGCCCGGCGCGGCGGCGGACCCACGTTCATCGAAGCAGTCACTTATCGCATGGGGCCGCACACCACCGCCGACGATCCCACCCGCTACCGCGACGCCAACGAACTCGAAGACTGGGCCGCGAAGGACCCCATCGAGCGGGTAAGAGCCCTCCTGGACCGGAAGGGCCTGTTCACGGACCAGTTCCAGCAGCACGTCAGGGACAAAGCGGATGAGGTGGCCCGCGAACTCCGTGCAGGCTGCATCGGCATGCCCGAGCCGGAGCCACTGGACGTCTTCAAGCACGTGTACAGCTCACCCAACTCATGGCTGGACCGGCAGCAGGATCACTATGCCCGCTATCTTGCTTCTTTCGGTGACCCCGCAGAAGCCGCTTCACAGGAAGGTGCACGCTGATGACCCAGATGACCTTTGCCCGTGCCATCAATTCCGGCCTGCGCAAATCACTCGAAGACGATCCGAAGGTCGTCCTCATGGGCGAGGACATCGGCACCCTTGGTGGCGTGTTCCGCGTGACGGACGGTCTGCAGAAAGATTTCGGCACACATCGGGTGGTGGACACGCCGCTGGCTGAATCCGCCATCATCGGCACCGCTGTCGGCCTCGCCTACCGCGGATACCGGCCGGTCGTGGAAATCCAGTTCGACGGTTTCATCTATCCCGCGTTCGACCAGATCGTGAGCCAGGTAGCCAAGATGCACTACCGCACCCTGGGTGCGGTGAAGATGCCCATCACCATCCGCGTCCCCTTCGGTGGCGGCATCGGTTCGCCCGAACACCATTCCGAGTCGCCCGAGGCGTACTTCACGCACACGTCCGGGCTCAGGGTGGTCACGGTCTCGAATCCGCAGGACGCCTACACCGTGATTCAGCAGGCCATCCGGTCTGATGACCCGGTCCTCTTCTTCGAACCCAAACGCCGCTACCACGACAAAGGCGAAGTGGACGAGGGCCTGGACCTTTCAAGCGCACTGCCGATGGACACTGCCCGCGTGCTCACCGAAGGCACCGATGTGACCCTTGTAGCCTACGGACCGCTGGCGAAGACTGCCCGGGATGCCGCCACTGCTGCCGCCGACGAAGGGATCTCCATCGAGGTAATCGACCTGCGCTCGCTGGCGCCGGTGGATTACGCCACCGTGGAAGCGTCCGTGCGGAAGACGGGCCGGCTGGTGATCACCCACGAGGCCGGCCAGTCAGGGGGCCTTGGCGCAGAGGTGGCTGCCAGCATCACAGAACGGTGCTTCTACCATCTTGAAGCAGCACCCGTCCGCGTCACCGGGTTCGATGTTCCCTACCCCTACTCAAAGGTGGAAATGCATCACCTGCCCGGGCTGGACAGGATCCTCGACGGCGTGGACCGTGCACTGGGACGGCCAAACTCACTCAGCGGGCTGGAAGGATGAGCGCCACCATGATCAAGGAATTCAGACTCCCGGACCTTGGTGAAGGCCTCACGGAATCCGAAATCGTCAGTTGGAAAGTCGGTGTGGGGGACACCGTGAGCCTGAACCAGGTGATTGCCGAAGTTGAAACGGCCAAAGCTGTGGTGGAGTTGCCGTCTCCTTTCGCCGGCGTCGTCACTGCGCTTCACGAAGAGCCCGGCACTGTGGTGGAAGTCGGTAAGCCCATCGTCTCGTTTGAAGTACCGGACGATGCCGGCGCGTCACCCGCCGTGGCCTCGCCGGCTGAGGCGGAGACCCCCAAGCGGCAACCCAACCTCGTGGGGTATGGCGCCGTCGTCGAAAGTTCCGGCCGGCCAGCGCGCCGTCAGCGCAACTTTGCAGTCCCGACGGTTGAGCCTGGCGAAACCAAACACGCAGGGGCTCCAGCGGTTGAGCCTGTCGAAACCCAGTTCTTCGAACGCCCGCGGTCCACGCCGCCGGTACGGAAGCTCGCCAAGGACCTCGGCGTCGAGTTAACCGCAGTCCCCGGCACCGGCGCCCACGGCTTGATCACCCGGGAGGACGTGAGGAATTTCGTTGGCGGCGGAGACGTTCCCGTGGCGGCGCGCCACCTGTCTGCCGTGGCCGACGCCGCCGTCCCGTCTGACCGGACCGCTGGGCAGGGCCGGCGGGAAATCCGCACTCCCATTAAGGGCGTCCGAAAGTTCAGTGCGGCAGCGATGGTGGCAAGCGCATTCACTGCCCCGCATGCCACGGAGTTCCTCACGGTGGATGTCACCCCCACCATGGACTTGCTCGCCAAGCTGAAGACAAGCCGGGCTTTTGCGGACCACAAGCTGACTCCGCTGACCCTTGTGGCCAAGGCTGTGCTGGTCGCGCTCCGTCGGAACCCGTCGCTGAACTCGCGATGGGACGAGGCCAAGCAGGAGATTGTGCAGTTCAATTACGTGAACCTCGGCATTGCCGCAGCCACGCCCCGTGGGCTCACCGTCCCGAACATCAAGGACGCCGATGCCCTGTCACTGCTGGAACTCTCTGAAGCGCTGACTGTGCTGACGGAAACGGCCCGGGCCGGCAAGACCGCTCCGGCGGAGCTGGCTGAGGGGACCATCTCCATCACCAACATCGGGGTCTTCGGGATCGACGCCGGTACCCCCATCCTGAACCCGGGCGAGGCGGCCATCCTGGCCGTGGGCGCGGTCCGGAAGATGCCATGGGAATTCCGGGACGAAGTGGCTCTGCGCCAGGTGATGACCTTGAGCCTGTCCTTCGACCACCGCTTGGTGGACGGGGAGCAGGGCTCTCGGTTCCTTGCGGACGTCGGCGCCATCCTCGCGGACCCCGGCATGGTGCTGACGATGGTCTAATAGGTCCTCATGGCATAGCCAGCCGGAGTCAGGCCGCGCGTAGGAGGAAACAACGCGGGGTCACTTACGGCCCGATTCCACCGCCGGGATGGGCCTTAAGTGACCCCGCGTTGCTGTTTGGAACCGCTGGGCCGTGTCAGGCTGCCGGGCCGTCGACCGTCAGTGCTGCCAGCGCCATGCTCTCCAGTAAGGGGCGGGCAGTCTTGGGCGCGATCCTGCGACCGTGGTTGCGCACCGAGTGGGGAGTGGAGTTGATCAGGCCGAAGGTGGCGTGCGCCCGCATTCGCAGTTCGGCAGCGTCAATGCTGGGGTGCAGCCGGGCCAGGACTTCCACCCAGACCTCAACGTAGCTCCGCTGCAGCGCCCTGACCTCCGACTGGTCCTGAGGCGTGAGATTGCTGAAGTCCCTGTCCTGGACGCGGATGACATCCGGCTTGCCAAGGGCAAAATCCACCTGGAACCTCACCAGCCGACGGAGTGCCTCGAGGGGATCACCCGTTTCGGCCGCCACGCGCCGGCCACCTTCAAGGAGTTCCCGGCTGACCGTCAGCAGGAGATCAGCCAAGACCGCCTGCTTCCCGGGGAAATGGCGATACACAGCCGGGCCGCTGACGCCTGCGGCTGCCCCCAGATCCTCAAGTGACACGCGGTTGAAGCCGTCCACCGCAAAAAGCGATGCGGCAGCATTCAGCAAGGCCTGGCGTCGGATCTCTTTGGCGTGGCTTCGCTGGGTCCCTGGAACT
>JBDTQQ010000152.1:0-6213 GCA_039932075.1 Pseudarthrobacter sp.
CCTGGCCGCAATGTGATCCAATCTTGCTCCGGGAGACCGGCTGGCAAAAACATCAACCCTACGGAACGGCACCGTCCAAGGCCAATCAGTTCCGCCGCAGCCGCGCGCCCGAACTAAGCTGGCCACTACCAGCGAAGGGAGCGGACGTGATTGTCCAGCTGCGGATTTGTGTGCCCCAAGAACTGTCAGCGGTAGCACTGCAGGCTTGCCAACACCAGGTGGGAACGGCTGAAACGGCGTTCTTCCCCGGCGCGTCCGTAGCTCCGAAGGGCGATCTTATCGAGGTGCAGGTTGCCAGGGAATCGGTCGAGGAACTGCTCGAGAAGCTCCACGTCCTCAAGGTGCAGGAGGTGGGCTCGATCGTCATTGCCATGCCGGAACTGGTGCTGTCCCGGCGGGCAGAGAAGGCAGAATCTTTCGCACCCGGAGACGGCGCGGACGCCATGATCTGGGACGAAGTCAGTCACCAGACGGGCGAGGACTCCCGGCTCACGTGGAGCTACCTTGCCTTCCTGGTACTGGCAACACAGCTCGCAGCCATCGGCATCGTGACGAATTCCACCATTGCGATCGTCGGGGCCATGGCCGTGGGGCCGGAGTTCGGCCCCTTGGCTGCATTGGCAGTGGCGTTGGCGAGACGGCAGTGGGCCCTGGGGCGCCGGGCTGCCGTGGCGCTGGCCGTGGGTTTTCCTGTGGCCATGCTCCTGGCGGCACTGACTGCCTGGCTGTCCGTCCCCCTGGGCCTCTTTCCCACCGATGCACTGGATACCGGGTCCGCCGTCGAATTCATCTACCACCCGGGGCCGTACTCCCTGATTGTCGCGATCCTGGCCGGAGCCGCCGGTATGCTTTCCGTCATCAGCCGCCGTTCGGCGGCCCTGATAGGCGTCTTTATCTCCGTGACCACTGTGCCGGCAGCGGGATTCGTTGCGGTGGCCCTGGTCCTGGGTGAATTCCAGAAAGCGGCAGGGTCTGCTTTTCAACTGCTGCTGAATCTCGTGGGCATCGTAGTGTCCGCCGTGGCCGTCCTCCTCTTTTACCGTGTGGTTTCCAAGCGGCTGCCCGAAGCAGCGGCCCGGCAACTCAGGTGGCAGTTACGGCGGACCCGCGGTTGACCGGGGACGGAATCTTCGCCGCCAGGTAGCGCGCATCGCGGCACACTCCGGGCAGGGTCGCGGACGCCGCCGCATACATGAATTCCTGGCCCAGGAAGAACAGCCCAGGCGTCCGCAGCGCAACGCCACGCTGCTGTGGCGGGAGGGCGCCGTCGTCGAGCATTGACGGATCAATCCAACCGAAGTCGTCCCTGTATCCGGTGCACCAGATGACGTTGGCAACCTCCAGCCGGGTCCCGTCCTCGAGGACCGGCAGGCCGTCCCGCACTCCGGCGACCCGCCCCACAAGGTTCACACCGGCGGCCGCCAGATCCTTGGACTTGGTCCGGATCAGGGGCGCGGCGTGCGCCAGGAAGGCCGGCGCAGCCTTACGGCCAATCGGGTTGCGGAGTGTGAGGACGTGCAGCCCCACGAACCGCACCACGGGCAGGACGTACCGCGCCGCCGTCGGGCCGTGCTTAACCGGAAGCTCTCCCCCGGGCTTTCCGGCCACGAAAGTAGGATGGCTGCGCGAGACTTCGAGGGCAATTTCCGCCCCGGAGTTACCCAAGCCGACCACGAGTACTGCACCGTCCTGCAATTGCTGAAGGTTCCGGTACTCACTCGAATGGAACTGCACGACGTCGGTTCCCAGCTCCGCGGCGAACCCCGGCACCCTGGGTGCCTGGCTGCAGCCCGTTGCCACCACCACGTTCTGCGCCTCCCAGCGGCGGCCGTTGCCGGCGGCAATGAAGCGGCCGGCTTCCCTCCACAGGTGGTCCACGCGCACGCCGTTGAGGACAGGCAGGTCGAATTTGGCTGCGTAGCCTTCGAGGTATCCGGCAACGTCATCTTTGGTGGGGAAGGTCAACGGATCTGCCGGGAACGGAACACCCGGCAGTCCGTCGTACTTGGCGGGCGTAAAGACCCGGAGCGAGTCCCACCGGCTGCGCCAGGCGTCACCGATCCGGGGATGGGCATCAAGGATCAGGAACGTCCGGTTCTGCTCTTTGAGGTAGCGGCCCAGCGCAAGGCCTGCCTGTCCGCCGCCGATGACGAGGGTGTCCAGCGTGCCTGTCACGCCATTGCTGTTCATCACTGCTCTCCTTTGATGTGAACGGGGATGGATACGGCTGAACCTTCCGTGGGCTGACCCGTACGGCTGGCCCGTCCGTGCCCGCTGCCTGTGCCGTGCCCGGCGTTCCGGTACCGGAGCCACCAGGCCAGCATCAGGGCGGATGCGAGGATGTAGGCAAAGTGGAGGGCCCAGATGGGTCCCGCCGGGAGGTTGAAGACGTACACGGAGTGGACGGCGTTGGCCACGTTGGTCAGCATCAGGCTGCCGAGGCTGTAGGACGCCAGGTCCTTGGTCCGTGCGGCCTTGACAAGCATCGGCAGCATTCCGGCGGCAAACAGCACCGTCGAGAGAGTGCCTGCTAAGACTGGAAGGTTCATGTTTTGAGGCTACGGGCGCGGGTCAGGACCCGGCATCAGCCAAATCATGCAACTTTGCGCAGAGCGTGAGTGGGTAATTCTGTGCACGTCGCAGCCGGGACGGTGGGGGTTAGCCCGCCAGCCCGTGCTCATAGGCATAGCTCGTGGCGGCTGCCCGGGAGGAGAGTCCCAGCTTGAGGAAGATATTGCTGATGTGCCGGGCCACGGTCTTTTCGCTCAGGTACAGTTCTGCGGCGAGGGCACGGTTCCCCAGCCCCGATGCCACCAGTCGGAGCACTTCTGTTTCCCGCGGGGTCAATGGTCCTCCGCCGGCATTTTCGGCGCCTTCGCGCAGCAGGGACGCCGCCCAGGCCGCCGCCGGACCTGCGCCCAGTTCCAGGAGTTCCGCATGCGCAGCCTCGAAGTCCATCAACGCCGATGGCTCATCACCGAGGGCCCGGCACGCTCTTCCGATCAATACCCGGCAGCGGGCGGCTTCATAGGGCACACCGAGCTCCAGCCACACTTTCCAGGCCTGTCGCAGGGCTTTTGAGGCACCCGCCGGATCCCCCTCGGCGAGCCGGACCGCGCCGTCGGCCTGGCTGGCAAGGGCACGGATCATCGGCATGGGGCTTTCGCGTGCAAAAGCGTCCAGCTCGTCGGCACCTTGCCGCGCCGCCACAGTGTCCGATGCTGCCAGTTCGATCTCCACCAGGGCCGGCAACAGGTGCCGGCGGGTGGCCGCATCCGCCACGCCGGCCGCCCGGCGGATCATCGACTGCGCCTGCTGCGCGCCTCCGCGCGCCAATGAGAGGAGCGCAAGGCCGGGCTGGGGCTCATAGCCGCTCCTGGCCGCCTGCCGGTAGGAATCGTCGGCGGCCTCCAGTTTGCCAGTCAGCCGCTGGATTTCGCCTTGCTGGTAGTAACCCCCGTAAAGAGCCTGCGGATCCCCCTGGGAGGAACGCGCTTGAGCTACAGCTGCTGCCACCAGCGCTTCAGCCCACGCACCGTGCAGCCGGAAAAGCTCGGCGCGGTGTGACTGGCACTGGCCACTGAATGGCATCATGTCCGGCCGGTCACGGCACCAGCGGTCAAGCGCCGCCGTCCATGCCAGCGCCCTCGCCAGGTCGAAGGCGAGTTGGCAGTTGCCAATAACCGCGCAGTAGACAATTCCGGACGGGATCGGGGACACTTCACCCGCTGTAACGGCCACCATGACCTCGTCAAAATACCTGAGGCCCTCGTCGGTGTGCCCCAGCATCAGGGTGGCCTGTCCGGTGCCGAGCAGCCCAAGTGCGGAAAGGTCTTTGTCCAGGAATCTCTGGCCGAACTCCGCAACCTGGGCGAAAACCTGCAGAGCTGTCGCCGGATCACCCCGGTAGAGCTTGCCCAGAGCCATCGGGACGAGCAATAAGCCCTGCACTGCATCCGGCTCCGCCAGTTCATCCGCAAGCCTCTGGCCACGGGCAAACCAGCCTCCGGCCTGCACCGAGTCCCCCAGGAACATCAGCTGCATCCCCTTCCAACACGCACACCGGGCGGCACCAGCCACGTCGCCGACCACCAGATACTCCTCATGGGCGCGGGTGAGGGTGTCCAGGCCCGCGGTCATGTTGCCGGTCAGGATCTCGGCGGTGGCCAACCGCTCGAGGTCGGCAGCGGGAAGCCCGCCGCGTTGGTCGGCCTCACGGAAGGTCAGGTATGCCTCGGTCCAGCGATGTTCGTGGAACGCTGACCTGCCTTGGTCAAGGCTCGTTTCAGCTCCCACCGTGGCCTCCCTCCGGCTACCCTTCGCTCCCCGCTTCAGCCCGGTGGCAGACTGCGCTGGTGCGGGTCGGCGTCGGTATTAAGCGCCACGGTACGCCCGGCGGAGAAGGGGCACAAGCTACGAACGCAGCAACCCGCGCAGCGTCTGAATGGTGTCGGCCTCCGCCGCCGTCTTGTCGTCGCGGTAGCGCTTCACCCGTGCGAACCGCAGGGCGATTCCGCCCGGATAGCGCGAGGACTGCTGCACGCCGTCGATTGCGATCTCGACGACGGTGACAGGCTCAACCCAGACGGTGCCGGCTGTGCGCCGCACCTCGAGCTCCTGGAACCTCCCGGTCTGCCAGCGCAGCAGGGCGTCGGTGAGGCCCTTAAACGTCTTCCCCACCATCACGTAGCCGCCGGGTTCGCCGAACTCGCCGGTGGGATCCAAGGCTCCAAGATGCACATTCGACAGCAACCCGGTGCGCCGACCCGAACCCCACTCGCAGGCAAGGACCACGAGGTCGTAGTTCAGCACGGGCTTCACCTTGATCCAGTTCGAACCACGCCGTCCGGCCGCGTAGGCCGATCCCACCGCTTTCACCAGCACACCCTCATGCCCCGCGGCGAGCGCATCGCGGGCCACGGCCTCGGCAACAGCCGCATCTGCGGTGATCTCCCCCGGAATCCGATGCTCAGGGGCGATGCGCTCAAGCACGCCGATGCGCGTGGACAGCGGCTCGTCAAGCAGGTCCCGCCCGTCGATGTGCAGCACGTCGAAGAACCACGGATGGAGAACCGTGGCACGCGCCGCATCCGCCCCGAAACGCGACATGGTCTCCTGGAACGGCCGCGGCCCGCCGTCCTCATCAAGGGCGAGGGTCTCGCCGTCGAGAATCACATCGCGGACCGGCAGCCCGCGCACCACCTCCACCACCGCGGGCAGCCGGTGCGTCACCTCGGCCAGGGTGCGTGTGAAGACGCGAACATCGTCGCCGAGGCGATGCACCTGGATGCGCGCGCCGTCGAGCTTGTATTCCACAGATGCTTCCCCCGTGACCTCCAGCGCCTCGCTGGCGCTTGCCGCGGTTGCGGCGAGCATGGGCTGCACCGGCCGGCCCACAACGAGTCCGACGGCGTCAAGCTGGGCTGCGGTGCCCGTAATGGCCAGCAGTGCCGTCCCGCCGAGGTCCCCGGAAAGCATAGCGGCGCGGCGGACTGAGTCCACCGGCCTGTCGGCGGCGCGGGCCACGGCATCCGTCAGCACCCCATCCAGGGCACCGGTTCGCAGTTCCCCGAGGAGCACGCCGGCGATGAAGGCCTGTTCGCGTTCGGTGGCTGCCGCCGTGAGCGTCCCGAGGGTGGCGGCACGCTCCGCGGCTGACCCCGGGCCTGCGGTGGCGAGCAGCCGGTCCAGTGCGGCGTCGAGATCGGTGACCGTAAGACTCGGTTCGGCGGCCGGCTCCCCCATGGCCGCCGACATGCCGCGCCAGCCGACCCCAACCCGGCCCTGCCGCGGCTTGGCCGTGAGCAAGCCGACCGCGGTGGCGATGTCCCCGGGCTCGAGGCGGCGCAGCAAGTCGGCCAGGGCATCGACCTTCGCGAGCCGGGAACGCGTGGACGTGACGGCCTGCGTTGTTCGCACGAGCTCATCGAGCAGCATGGCAACAGTCTGCCACGGCGGCTGGCTCTGGACAGGTTTGGAACGCCGTTCCAGACTTGGTGGATGGGTATCATCGTCGCGAACCTGTTCATCACCCTCGACGGCGTCTACCAGGCGCCCGGCGGACGCGAGGAAGACCTTGAAGGCGGCTTTGCCTACGGTGGCTGGCAGTCCCCGGTGTCCGATGACGAGGCCGGCGCAGCCATAGGCGAGGAGATCGGCCGTATCGACGCCCTGCTTCTGGGCCGGAAGACCTACGACATTTTCGCCGCTTAC
>JBDTQQ010000153.1:0-6212 GCA_039932075.1 Pseudarthrobacter sp.
GGACTTTGGTTTGGGCTTACGGAGTTCAGCCTTAGCCATCGTGGAGCTCCTATTCTTTGGAGCCCGTGGATGTTGATCCACGGGATGGTGGTGGTCCGACGGCGGCAGTCACCTGGTGCGTTGCGGCACCCGGGCGGTCCCGGCGTCGGGCCTGGAGTTTGGTTTTAGAAGGGAGGTTCGGAATCGGGGCCGTTGCCCCAGCCGCCTGCGTTGGAGACACCGGGCGTTGCCCAAGGATCTTCCTGTGCAGCCTGCTGGTTGCCGCCGCCCCAGTTTCCGCCGGAGTTGCCGCCCTGGTTTCCACCAGAGTTGCCTCCTCCGAAGCCACCGCCGCTGTTGCCGCCGCCGAAGCCACCCTGCCCACCCTGACCGCCGGAGCGCTGGGTGCGGTTGACCTTGGCGTTGGCGTAGCGCAGGCTCGGGCCGATTTCATCGACTTCGAGCTCAATAACGGTGCGCTTTTCGCCTTCTTTTGTTTCATAGGATCGGCTCTTCAAACGGCCGGAAACGATCACGCGCATGCCCTTGGTCAGGGACTCGGCGACGTTCTCGGCTGCTTCACGCCATACCGCAGCGCGGAGGAACAGGGTTTCCCCGTCCTTCCACTCATTGGACTGGCGGTCAAAGGTGCGTGGGGTGGAAGCGATGGTGAAGTTCGCTACTGCCGAACCTGACGGTGTGAACCGCAATTCCGGGTCATTGGTGAGATTACCGATGACCGTAATGGTGGTCTCGCCTGCCATCTACTTGCCTCCTTGTTCGATCCTGGATGAAGAGTTCGATCCTGCTGGGTGAAGAATGAAAATCGGAGCTGAAATTACTCAGCAACAACCTTCTGCTCTTCGGGGCGGGTGATCTTGGTGCGCATGATGGTCTCGTTAAGAGACAGCTGGCGGTCAAGTTCCTTGGCGGTTTCCGGCTTGGCGGTGAAGTTCACCACGGCGTAGATTCCTTCGGACTTCTTCTTGATTTCGTAAGCCAGCCGGCGACGGCCCCAGATGTCAACCTTTTCGATGGTTCCACCATCGTTCGTGATGACGTTCAGGAACTTCTGAAGCGACGGCTCAACGGTACGCTCTTCGACCTCGGGGTCGATGATTACCATCAATTCGTAAGGACGCATATGTGAACCCACCTCCTTTGGGCTAAGCGGTTACGGCATTTCCGTAACAGGAGGTTCATTTGCGATGCCATGCATGCCCGGCCAACGGAACGGAGGCAGGGCGCAGCACAGACTTCAATATCTTAGTGCATTTGGACCGGATAGGCGATTTTGCGCTTGACTCAAGGCTAGGCGGCGCGGTTCGTGTGCGGAAGCGAGGGGGCGGCTATGTGGAAAACCCTGCCTGAGGAAGGTCCCTGCGGAAGAGAGGGTCCCTGCGGCCTGGGTGAGTACTAACCACACTGACCAAGTGGTGGTACTCAGTTTGTAGAGTCAAAAATTACTGTGGTGCGGCCGAACACGCCGGGCTAAGTTGTCATCCATCGGCTGGGTACCGGGAAGTTGGCCCGCACAGTGAGCAGTTGACTGGACGGGTTCGTCGTAAGTGAAGTGCAGAGCAGTTTGGCAGGTCTCCTTCTTCAATGAATGGGGACTCTATGTCGTTAGTTGGCCGGAACAAGGAGCTCGACCGGATCCTCGCGGTGGTCCGGAGTCCGAGGGAATCTGCACTCACCGTGGTGGGACGGCGAGGATTGGGCAAGTCCGCACTCCTGTCCGAAATCCCGCGACTTTCCGACCATCGGACCGTCTTCCTGCGGGCAAGCGCATCAGAGTCCGACTGGCCCCTCTCAGGCCTCACGGCTCTGCTGAACGGAATTGACGATCCGGTCCTGGGCCGGTTCGGGGACGACTTGCTGCGGGATTCGAGCCGTACCATGGACGTCGCCACAGTCGCCACGATGCTTCTCGACGGGCTTCAGCAGCGCTCCTCCTCCCGGACCATCGTGGTGATTGACGACGCGGACCAGCTTGACCCCAGCAGTCAGGCTGTCATCGGGTACCTTGCCAGGCGACTGGCAGGGACAGACATAGTACTCTTCGCAGGCCTCCGGGATGAGGTGCCACACAGCCCCTTCGGCAGCCTCCCGGCCCTGCAGCTGAAGCCCATGAACTATAACGACACCATCCGGATGCTGGAGGCCATTCCCGCGCGCCATACTGCGACTACTGCGGTCCATGCGGTGGCCGCGGCAACCGGCGGCAACCCCCTTGCCGCCGTCGAGCTTTACATCTGCCTGCTGGAACGCCATGCGGAGGGCAAGTACGCGCTTCCCATTCCGCTTCCCTGCAAGGGGAGCTTTGAATCCGAGTTCGCAGGGAAAGTGGGCGCTCTCACTCCGGCTGCCCGGCAAGCCCTTGACCTGATGTCGCTGTCCTGCCGGAGCAACATTGCCACACTCGAAAAGGTGTACGGCGACCTCTGGACCGGGCTGGATGAGCTTCTGGGGAACGGCATGGTCAGCCGGTCCGGTCCGCACCTGCGGATCCAGGACCAGCTGCTGCGTGGGTATGTTTTCGCCGCGATGACGCCGTCGGTGCGGACCGCATACCACCGAGCCCTGGCGGAAGCTGCCGGCGAGTCTGACCAGTACGCCCTCAGGTGGCATCTGAGCTTCAGCGCCCTGGAGCGCCAGACTCCTTTTGGCCTCCTCCGGTTTGCAGTCGATCTGATCCGTGCCGGTGAAGTGCCTTTCGCCGTGGAGTACGTCGAGCGAGCGCTGACGATCAATCCCTGGGAAGCAGAGACGGCGGCACGGCTGACGACCGTGGCCGAATTGCTGTTCAACCGGGGGGAATTCGTCTACGCCAAGCGATACCTGGACTGGGCGCGGAGGGTAACCCGCAACCCCGCCCTGATTCTTCGGCTGACGGGGCTGGCCTTCGAAATCCAGTTCATCCAGGGTGCCACCGTACGGTCCAGCATGGTGCTGCGCCTGGTCAAGGAGTTCGGCAAGCACGACCCCGCTTATGCGGCCTCATTGCTGGCGTTCGGTGCGCTCTATTACGGCGAACGGTGGGAGTTGGACGACGCGGCCACTCTGCTCCTCCAGGCCGAAGAGTTCCGGGAAGCCGCCTCCAAGGACTGCCTCAAAATAGCTGACCGCGCCAAGCTCCTCCTCGAGTCAATCCAGGGTAAAGCGGAGCACCCCGGCCGTAAACACGACGCCGTCAGCACAGTGGCATCTGTTCTGGTGCAAGGCCGCGCCCTCACCTATGCGGAGCACCACGATCTCGCCCAGGAGGCCTTCGCAGTGGTGCGGAGCTCAGTTGACCCGAGCAACGTCATCTGGAGGGAGACCGCGGAATACTTCGCAGTGGACAACGAGATCCGTGCAGGGAATGTCCGGAAAGCCGTGCGGCTCATCGAAGACCTTGAACTCACCGAGCCTGAAACCAAATACCATCGCGGGATGCGGCACATTTTCCGGGTGTGGCGGGCCTATTCGATGGGCGATGAGGCACTGGCCCGGCTTTACGTTGCCGACGCCCACCACTTTTCCGGCGGGGACAGCCATCCGGCCATCACAGCCCAGTTGGCTGCCTGGCAAGGCAATTTCGAGCTGATGCGCGGCAACCTCGCCGAGTCATGCGCCCAGCTGTCCCGCGCCGCGGAAATCGGCATGCGCTTCGCCAATCCCACGCTGCTCCGCTGCGAGGCGGACCTCGTGGAGGTCCTGATCCGGCTGGGGCGGCATCGCGAGGCAACCCAGGCCCTTTACCGGTTTGAGGGACGCGCCGTCGGACTGAGGTCCCCTTGGCTTCTGATGGCTGTGGCGCGCAGCCGCGCGATGCTGGCCGACGGCGAGCAGTCGCTTCAACTGTTCAATCAGGCGCTGGAGAGCAGGACCGGCAACGACTCGCGGCTGGAACGCGCCCGGACTTTGCTGTGCTACGCAGAGCGGCTGGGTGCCCTGGGCAGGCAGCGGGATGCCAGGGACGGGTTACTGCGTGCAAAGGTCATGTTTGACGAAGTCGGTGCAGATGCGTGGACGCAGCATGTTGATTCCCTTGTTCTTGACGACCGGGTGGAGACATCGCACGGGTCTGGCAACCCGGCGTTGATGATGCTCGCCGACCACGAACGCACCCTCGCAAAGATGGTTTCCCGCGGTATGCGCAATAAGGAAATTGCTGCCGCGCTGTTCGTCTCCATTCGGACCGTGGAAGTGCGCCTGACGGCCATCTACCGAAAGCTTGGTGTGGAATCGAGGGCGCAGCTGACTGCCCTCGCCACCAGCAAGGAAGCCCCGCCCCGGGAACCGTACGTCTTGCCGGTCATCTAGGCCCATCCGCCCGGTGTGCAGGTACCGCAGATTCCGCAGTGTTCCTTTCTTCCACCCACATGGCCCCGGCTTTTCCGGGAAGAGCCGCCTTTTCCGGACTAACTTGGATCAGGGGAGCACGCCGCGACCAAGAAAGCAGGGTTCCCGATGACTCCGGAAACAGTACTTGCCCGGATCAACGTCATGCAGCCTTGGCTCGGTGCCGACGAAGCGCGGGCGCTTGCTGAGGTAGTCGCCTCCGGATGGGTGGCGCAGGGGCCCAAGGTCAAGCAGTTTGAGGCGGACTTCGGCACGGCGCACAAGGTTCCGCACGCCGTCGCCACATCCAGTTGCACAGCCGCGCTGCACCTGGCCTTGGTAGTGGCCGGTATCGGCCACGGGGACGACGTGGTAGTACCTTCGCTGGCTTTCATCGCCGTCGCCAACGCGGTGACATACGTAGGGGCGCGTCCGATATTTTGCGACGTCGACCCGTCCACAGGGAACGCCACCGCCGAGACAATCCGCGCAGCGCTGACCTTGGATACGCGGGCGGTTATTGTGGTTGACCAGGGCGGGATTCCTCTGGACCTGGACCCGATCCGGGAGCTGTGCGACAGGCACGAGATCACCGTGATCGAGGACGCCGCCTCTGCCGTCGGATCCCTCTACAAGGGCCTGCCTGTCGGGACGGGAGCGGATTTGACCGTCTGGTCGTTTCATCCGGGCGAAGTCATCACTACCGGCGAGGGTGGGATGCTCACCACACACCGGGCGGACTGGGCGGCGCGGGCCCGAACGCTTCGCGAACACTCACGAAGCCTCGTCGATGCCCGGCAGGAATCCGAACCGGCGCCTCCGGAAGTGTTTCTTGAGATCGGCTTCAACTATCGGATGACAGATCTGCAGGCCTCGGTGGGAATTGTCCAGCTGCGCCGTCTTGCTCAGATGGTGGCACGGCGTCGGAAAATCGCGGCGGCGTACGGTGCCGGGCTGGGAAGCATAAAGGGTCTGCGGCTGGTGGTGGACCCCCCGCACGGCACCACGAACTTCCAGTCCTTCTGGGTTGAGGTCCTGCCGGAATTTGCCACCAGCCGGGAAGGCCTGCTTTCGAGGCTGGCAGATGCGGGCATCGGGGCCACCCGCGGTGTCCCGGCCGCGCACCGGCAGCCGGCGTACCGCTGGCGCGACACCGGCAACGCACGGCTGCAGTGCGCTGAGCGACTCACCGACAGCACAATTGTTCTGCCGATGTACCACGAGTTGGACACGATCAGCATCAACCGTGTCATTAACACGATTCGAACCGCCGGGACCGGCGTGGGCCGATGAGTGAGCTGATCCTGGTTGCTGCCAGCGGCCTGGCCCGCGAAGTTATGGCGATGGTCCGAAGCAGCGGTCAATACGATGTTATGGGGCTGCTGGATGACGACAGGGAATTGGCCGGAGTCACCGTGGACGGGGCGCCGGTCCTGGGAACCATCGACGATGCACCCGCCTACACGCATGCGTTCCTCCTGGTCTGTCTCAGCTCAGGCAGGTCACGTGAAAGTGTCGTGCAACGGCTCACTGCGATGGGACTCAATGAGGCACGGTACGCCACCGCGATAGATCCGTCGGTGGAATACCCGGAGGGATGCTTGATCGGCCGGGGAAGCATCCTTCTGCGCAATGTGACACTGACAGCGTCAGTCACTCTCGGCTCACACGTGGTGGCGATGCCGTCCGTGACGTTCACGCACGACGACGACGTGGCAGACTTCGCGACGTTCCACGCCGGAGTGTCGCTGGGCGGCGGAGTCCGGATTGGCCGCGCAGCCTACCTGGGGATAAATTCCAGCGTCCGGGAAGGGACATCGGTGGGAGCTTACGCAACCGTTGGTATGGGCGCGGCGGTGCTCTCTAACGTGCCAGACGGCGAGACCTGGGTAGGGGTCCCGGCCAGG
>JBDTQQ010000154.1:0-6169 GCA_039932075.1 Pseudarthrobacter sp.
GGGAAAAGGTCCGGTGCCCGGGGGTGTGGCGAGGTATCCGCCCAGTGCGGGCGAACCTCCGGCGGCGGTACCCTGGGCACTGAGGTCGACGTATGTCATGGGCCAAGGGTAGCCGCAGCCAGCGTCCGCCGGCAGCGGCAAAAAGGGCAAAAGGATGGCGGTGGATCCCCCATGAGGATCCACCGCCGCCCGGTTCTTGAAGAACTAGTCCTTCTTGAAGGTGTCCTTGACGTCTTCGCCAACCTTCTTTGCGTCAGCCTTGACCTGGTCGGTCTGGCCTTCGGCCTTCAGGCGGTCGTTGTCGGTTGCGTTTCCGGCCGCTTCCTTGGCCTTGCCGCCGAGGTTTTCCGCTTCGTTACTGATCTTGTCTCCGAGGCCCATGACTGGCCGCCTTTCGTTTCGCGTTGATCAAACAATGCGTTTTCACCATAAACGAAGCATGCTTATCATTTCAAGCCCCCCGGGATAACTGCTGCCGGCTGTCACGGTCCACGGCTAGGCTCGATGCATGGATCACACAACCCGCCTGACCCAGCACATCCATGCCCGTCCGGACAAGGTTTGGACCGTGATCTCGGACATCCCGGGCTCCGCCGCAACGCTCTCCGGCGTCAAGGCCGTGCAGATGCTTACTGACGGGCCCTACGGCGAGGGGACGCGCTGGAAGGAAACGCGGACCGTGATGGGCCGGGCTGAAACGGTGGAAATGTGGGTGGCCAAGGCCGATCCGCCGCGCAGCACCACCGTCAGCGCGCATCAGGGCGGCGCCGATTACACCACCCGCTTCAGCCTGGCCGAGCGCGACGGCGGAACAGACCTTACGTTGACGTTCGGCGCCGACGTCGTCAAGCCCACGGTTCTCAGCAAGGTCACCATGGCGTTGTTCGGCAGGATCGGCATGAGCATCACCCGCAAGGCCCTGGCGAAGGACCTCGCAGAAATCGCGGCCAAAGCGGAATCGCTTTAATGGCTGCCAAGCTGCCCAAGATTGTCGGTCCCCGCGTCACCGAGGTTCGGTTAGAGGACCTGACCGAGGACGTTGCGCCGAATATCCGGCGCGGTGAAAAGTACGACGGCGTCCGGTACAGCCGCGTAGCTGCCGACGGTCTCGAACTGAGCGGCACTGACTTCGCTGAGTGTGCGTTCCAGGGCGTTTCTTTCAACGACACCCAACTCCGCGGGGCAGGCTTCCGAGATTGCATTCTGTCCGAGCTGTACGCGCCAGTGTTCAGGGCAGCCCGGTCCACGTGGCGTGATGTGCGCCTGAACAACCCCCGGCTCGGGTCGGCTGAACTTTACGAGAGCGGCCTGCAGTCCGTGCGGATCGACGGCGGCAAGCTGGACTTCCTCAACCTGAGGGGAGCCAAGCTGACGGACGTCCTGATCACCGATTGCATCATCAACGAACTGGACCTGGGTTCCGCCGCGGGAACACGGGTGGTGCTGAAGAACTGCACCGTTGGGACGCTGGACCTCACTGGTGCACGGCTGAAGGACTTCGACGTCCGCGGCACCGATTTCAGGACCCTCAGCGGCCTGGGCAGCCTGGCCGGACTGGTGATTGATGACTACCAGCTGAGCCTGCTGGCCCCGCTCCTGGCCGGCCACCTGGGTATCACGGTGGTCTGACGGGTATCCGGCCCAGAAACCGGTCAGTCGAAGAAACCCACAATGTAGCCGATGAAGAAGAGCAGGAACAGCAGTACGCCGGCGGCGATGGCCGCAAGCCAGAAGACCTGCACCCCTTTTCCGGACCCCTTCACTATGGGTTCGTGGGTGCCCGCCACGGAGCCCTCACCGGGCGGCGTTTCGCCGGGGGGAACACCGCCGCCGGGCTCCAGGCCGGTGATCTTGTCGTCCTGCGGATCGGGGTTAGGTCCAGTCACAATAACTCCCTCGGCTCGGCGTCCTGCTGGTGTCCCCAGAGTAACCGGCAGCGGTTGGCGGGCCTAGGCTGAAGCTGTGGCTTTTCTCGAACCCCTCACCTTGACCGGCCGGCACGTCATCCTTGAGCCACTCAGCCATGAGCACCACGACGGGCTCGCGGAGGCAGCCCGCGATGGTGAGCTGTGGAAGCTCTGGTACACGTCCGTCCCCAGACCGGAGGGGATGACTGCGGAGATCGAACGGCGCCTGGCCATGCAGGAGCAGGGTTCCATGCTGCCGTTCACCACCCGGCTCATCGATCCGGCCACAGGCGGCCCGGGCCGGGTCATCGGCCTGACCACGTACTGCAATATCGACGCCGCCACACCCCGTGTGGAGATCGGCTACACCTGGAATGCCGCGTCCGTTCACGGCACCGGTACCAACCCGGACTCCAAGCTGCTGCTGTTGCGCCACGCCTTCGAGGCAATCGGCTGCGTGGCGGTGGAATTCCGGACGCACTGGCTCAACCTCCAGTCCCGCGAGGCCATTGCACGGCTGGGCGCCAAGCAGGACGGGGTGCTCCGCAGCCACTTGCGCACGCCCGACGGCGTGTTGCGGGACACCGTGGTGTTCTCCATCCTGGAACACGAGTGGCCCATGGTCCGGAACGGGCTCGAACACAGGCTCGCCAAGCCGCGCTAAGGCGTATAGGCACCAGCGGCGCTCAGCGCTGCGAGATAAGCCTGGTAGCCCGCAGCGTTCGGGTGCAGGAAGCTGGCCGGGTCGCCAAAGTTGAAATTGATCCAAGGGTCAGTTGGTGAAAGGGCACCATGGCCGCCGAAGGCAGTCGTGACGTCGACGTATTGAACCTGGGTGTCCTGTGCGGCGTTGGCGATGGATCCATTCAGACCGTAAGCCAACTGCGTAGCCTGGACGATGAACATGGACAGTGAATCGGTTGGAGCGGAGGTGAGCGGTTCGAAGAGGTAGGGGTAACCGGTCACCACAATTTTGGCGTTGGGCGCGGCGGCCTTCACGCTTTGAATCATCGCCTTCACGTCGTTGTACAGAGTTCCTCTGCCATCTCCAATCAGGGCGTAGGCGGTTGCGACGGACTCTGCACACACCTGAGGTGCGGCGAGGTTGCTGGAATCGTAGATGGCGGTGAGGCAGGAGCTGGTGATTGTCCCAAATCCGATGTTGTTGCCACCAGCGGTGATGGTAACGAGTTCGGTCTTCCTGTTCAACTGGCCGAGCTGTTCTTCGACCACACCCTGCGTCGTTCTACCGCTGCAAGCCACGTTCGTGGTGACCTTAACGGTTTTGAGTGCATCCGCGAGTTCGGAGTAGGCGTTATCACTGCGGTAACAACCGTCCGTGCCCAGGTACGGTCCGGCCCCCTGTCCGGCGGCGTAGGAGTCGCCCAGGGCCACGTAGTAGTCGTATTTGGCTATCGCCTGGGCAGGAGCCGCGAGACTTAACGTCATCGCCAGGGTGGCGAGGCCGGCTGCAAAAGCCGGGCGCCGCCGTCGTACTGTTGTCGTTGCCATCGGATTCCCCTCAGATTGATCAATTGGACGAGCGACACAAACGGGTAAGGGTTACCGTACGCCCCACGCAGGCACCCGTCACTGAGTTGGTGTACTCGACTTTCGCGCCGCCACTTGCAGGTCACGTGACGTGTACCTGCATGACGCGTGCAGCCGGGAGCGGCTTTGTGGTTAGCTTTGCGGGTGGACAAACGAGGTGGTGCCGTGGGCTGGGACGGGGCCGTCAATGCCTGGCACGTCGCCGGCGGCGTCTACCGCATGGGGCGGCGCGAATGGCTCACCGAAACCGGGTGGCAGCAGGCGTACGACGACGGCGTCCGCACCGTGGTGGATCTGCGTCACCCCCGCGAGGCGCTGCGCCGGGACACGGACCCGCCTGTAGCCGACCACGCGTGGTCGGGCGTGAACATCGTCATCGCCCCCACCGAAGAGCCCGACGATCCGCGGTTCACTGCCGTATGCGGCCCCTACCTCAACGATCCCGCCCATTACCTGCATAATGTCAGGCTCTATCCGCAGAAACTTGTTGCCGTTTTCCGCGCCGTGGCTGCGGCCGCAGCGGACGCCGTCGTCATTCACTGCGCGGCTGGCCGGGACCGCAGCGGATTGGTGGCGGCCATGATCCAGGATCTAGCCGGCCACTCGGACCAACTCATCGCCGACGGGTACTCAAAGGCCGCCCGCGGCATTAACGAGCGCTACCGGACGCACGGACCGCCGCACGCGCGGGAACGGTACCTCATCGACGCCGAACTGGCGTCGCTTATGGAAGAGCGGGGCCGGACGGTGGTGAAGTTCGTCCGCGAACTGGACACCCGGGCGTTCCTGCTGGAGAACGGGCTGTCTACCGAAGAACTTGCCGCCGTTGAATGCCTCGCGGGGGGCCCTGTAACCTTGTGATGCAAGTGACCCCTGTGACAGGTGGTAACGGGCCACGTGAGCGGGTGCAACTCACGGGCGCAACGGACGTACTTGAGTGGGACGAGCGGAAGCGGCTACCCGAATGAAACGAATCTTTGCCGCAGGAACAATAGCCGGCGTGGTAATTGCCGCGGGATTCGGCGCCCTGCCGTCCGCGGTGGCATCCGTTCCGGATGCGTCGCTCCCTGTTGAGTCGGCGCCAGTTGAGTCGCCTCAGAGTGTGGCTTCAGCGGCTGCAGAAAGCACGACGGCGGGTAGCGGCATCTCGGATGCAGGCCTCTCCAACGCCGCACTTCGTGATCTGGGCCTGACACCGGCTGAATTCGCCGCCGCCGGTGAACTGGGCAAGCAAGCCGCCAACGTCACAGCCGCCCTCCGCGACGTGCGGGGGTACCTCGGCACACGGATCGAGGACGGCAGCATTCTGGTTGCCGGTAACGGTCAGGAGCTGGAAGCCGCGGTGGCCCGGCTGCAGGTGAGTGCCCCGGCCGTGAGGCTTGAGGCTCCCGTCGCAGGGCCGCCATCGGACGTGACGTCGGCGCAGGTAAGGCCGTCGAACGCCGTGCCACCAAAGGCACCGTCGGACTCAAGCGGAACTCCTACCACCTCCGGCGCGCAAACCGGCACCGAACTGGCCCACAGTACCCAGCAGCTGTATCAGGCCTACCTCCGCCAGGTCGGACCGGCCGGGCTCCAGGCGGTGGCCTATACCGGCAGCTCGTTCGTGATCCGCACCGGCGGGGTCAACACGGCCCAGTCCGGCGTCCTATCCGGTACCCAAAAAGGTGATGTCGCACAGGAAGCCGCCGGGGCAGGAAGCACAGGCACGGACTCAGGCAGCAAGATGTCCGCCGCCGAGTTTGTGTCCCGCTACGCCAACGTGAAACTCGACGCCGGGGCCCGGATCACGCCGCAGGCGGATGTCCCCGGAGGGCTGGGGTACCGCGCCGAAAACGGCTACATCTGCTCGACGGGGTTTTCCGCCTACGACCCCGCCGGCCTGCCCTCGGTCATCACCGCCGGCCACTGCACTAAGGACGGCGCCGCCACGACCGCTACGCTGGAGTTCCATGGAGTGCCGGCAGGACTGCTCGGAAGGTTCGGTTTCAGCCAGTTCGGAGGACCGGGCAATTCACCCGTCCTGCGCCCTGGCAACGATGTGGACCCGGGCAACGTCGGAGTGGACATCGCCGTGATCGACAAACTCCGCCCAGACCTCGATCCCCTGCCCGCCGCCAGCACGTGGGGCGATACTTCAGAACCGGGCCCGGACGTCAAGATCGTAGGGTCGGCTGCACCGGTGGTGGGTATGCCGGTCTGCCGTTCCGGTCGCACCTCCGCATGGTCATGCGGAACCATCGACGAGGTAGGGATCTTCGTTGTGCCAGGGCATGCCTACCCGGGCGACCCGCTGGACTTCAGGGCGTTCAATGGCTTCCTGTCCTTCGTCGTGAAGTCGGGCGGCGGCGACTCAGGGGGGCCCTGGATTAGCGGGAACTACGCCGTGGGCACGCATTCCGCAGGAGGAAGCCGTCTCGAAGCGGGTGAACCGGCACCGGCGACCTTCGCCGTGGCCGCCACGCTCCAGGATTCGCTCCAGGCGCTTCCTGGCTACCAGCTGGAACTCTTCCTCAACAAGCCGACGGTGACCTTTCCGGCCCCCGGCGCAACGTTCGACGCCGGCCAGACCGTCACCGGCCAGGTAGCCGCGGCGCCGGCCTCGGCACTCGCGGCCGGCTCGAAAGTGAAGGTCACGGTGGCGGGGGACACGCCCTTCGATGTGCCCCTGGACGCCGACGGGTCGTGGTCGTTTACTCCGCATGCAGTTT
>JBDTQQ010000155.1:0-6154 GCA_039932075.1 Pseudarthrobacter sp.
AGGGGCGGCCATCGCCGCCCACGGCGCAACGTGGGCTGAACAACTGACGGGCGCAACGCCGTCGACCTTTTGCGCCTATTTAGGCGTGGTGCCTGAGCCGCCCACACTGCCGCTCATCAGCGAACTCCACCGCCGCGGCCACACCGTCCTGCTCCCCGTTTGCGAACCGGATCGCCAACTAAGCTGGACCCGCTGGACGCCCGGGGCCGAGTTTGTCCGCAGCCGTTTTGCCCCGGTATTGGAACCCGCCGGCCCCCGCCATGACCTGTCCATCATGGCCTCCGTGTCCGGCCTCATGATCCCCGCCACGGCCCTGGATCTCAGTGGGAACCGGATCGGCCAGGGCGGCGGCTACTACGACGTCCTGCTGGGCTCATTGGCCAGTGAAGGTCTGGAGATCCCGCTGGCGGCCATCGTTTTCGATGCAGAAGTGCTGCCGGCCGGAACCATTCCCGCCGAACCGTTTGACCGCAAAGTCCCGGTGGCCCTGACGCCCTCCGGCCTGGTGCGGTTGTCGGCTCCTTCCTGACCGGCCCCCGCGCACTGAAGGATCGCTCGTTTGGGGGTGATAGAATTGGCACTCAGGCCCTGAGACTGCTAATGAACTGCCCGCTCGTTCAACGCAACACAGGACCTCTCGTTTGCCCAAGAGGAGGATCACCAGTGCCCACTTATGCCTACGCCTGCAAGGATTGCGGCCACGCCTTCGACGTTTTCCAGTCGTTTACCGACAGCACCCTGACTTCATGCCCGGAGTGCCAGGGGGCCTTGCGCAAGAAGTTCAATAGCGTCGGTGTGGTGTTCAAGGGGTCCGGTTTTTACCGGACCGATTCCCGCGATGCCAAGGGAAGCACGGTTTCTGCCGCACCCGCTGCGGCTCCTGCCCCGACAGCTGCACCGGCACCGGCCGCCGCAACTGCAGCCAGCTGACGTATTCGCGCTCTGCGGAATCGGACGCGTCCGCAGTAAGGGTCGCATCCGCTCGCACTGAAGTTCGGCACGTGTGACGTAGCGTCCGACGCCGTCAAGGCAGTTGTCCACATAGGCACCTTTGCTGCTGTGCGGCGCTGTCGCCGGAACGTAGCGTGGGTGCCATGCCAGCCACCCTCTTCCGCCCGAGACGCGGAGCCGCCCCGCCCGTCCGCCCGGCCCGCCGCCAACTGGCGGCCAGAGGCACCCGCCGCCCCGGCCGCCATAGAGTCATGTCGTGGCTGATCCGGAACCGGCGCCTCGCCATCGCCCTCCTGCTGTGCATTGCCGCCGGGATCACCGTCCATCAGCTCACTCCCCCGCCCGCGGACACTGCCACGACGCTGGCCGCCGCGCGTGACCTGCCCGCCGGCACAGCGTTGGCAGCAACCGACCTGGCGGCCGTGAAGATTCCCCCGCAACTAGTGGGCGCCGGGTCCATAGCCAACTCAGTCGAAGCCATGGGCAAGCAGCTGGCAGCACCGCTGCGGAAAGGACAGCTGCTGACGGATTCCCAACTGCTGGGTCCCGGCCTCCTGACCGGAGCGCCGCCAGGTTCCGCGGCCGTGCCCTTGAGGATGGCTGATCCTTCCTCCATCCAGCTGGTGTCCCCCGGGCAGCTGGTCGACGTAGTGCTGACCGGAGCCAACGGCTACGACCAGAACTCCCCGTCCGAAGTGTACGCTTCCTCCGTACCGGTCCTCTGGACGTCGGGGCAGGGTGGGAAGACGGGTCAGTGGCTCGGCACCGGCGAGACTGACGGGCTGATCGTGGTGGCAGCGGCGCCAGAACAAGCCGCCCGCCTTGCTGGCGCATCCACGCAAGGCAAACTGTTCTTCATCCTCGTGGGACCTCCCAGCGCGGCAGGATGATGCTGCATCGCACTGTGACGCAGCATGGCCTGTCAGCCCCAGTGCGGCGGCTTGTTCTCCTTGAGCCACGCGTCGTGATCGTCGTCGGTGCCATCGCCCCAATTCCGGGGATCATCCTCAGCCGCCTTGTTCGGCAGAATTCCTGCGGTACCGGACTGCTCGGCTTCCGGTGCGGGCGCCTGGCCGCTGCCCGTGGTGTCTGGCTGGTCGTCGCCTTCGGCACCGGCGTGGCCGGGGTGCTGCGGGGTCACAACAACCTCCCTCTCCAGGCGTCCGGCCTGGTACTCGTTCCTGTCGTTTCCAGCCGTACCCGGGCGATGCGAGTCCAGATCCTCGTCAAAGAATCCTCCCGAGGCGGTGCCGCGTCCGGGTGGCATAACATTCTCGAGGCCCAAGTAGCCTGCGATCCGGTCGGCGCAGGTGGACGGGTCCGTGAAGACCTCGATGGTCCACAGCGGCATGTACCGCCAGCCCATCCGCTCCAGCAGCTGCGGGCGGAGGCGGCTCCGCTCGCGGACGCTCATGGTGCGGTACTGTTCCGTGCCGTCGGATTCGATCGCCACCGGCCATGGGATATCCGCGTCGTCCTGACCCATGGTGCTCAGCGGGTCCGCCGCCGCCACCACGTCGATCACGCCGTCGTACTGGTGCCAGACGCGGGCACCACGGGCGCGCAGCCGGTCGCCGAGGTCGGCCACAAGGGGGTCGGCGCCGAGTGCCTGTTCGCTGGCGGCGGCCCGGGACGCAGGGGTGCCGAGGTCCGTCTTTCCTGCGATTTCACGGTTCAGGAGCTCGTAGAGTTCCACGGCGCCGTACGAAAGCCTCGTGTGGTCGAGGTCTTCGGGCTGGAAGCATGTCAGGACGTGGATCGACCGCCGGGCACGCGTCATGGCCAGCGCGAATTTTTCGCGGCCCCCCTCAGCGGAAAGCGGACCGAAGTTGTGCAGCGCCCGCCCATGGGGGGTTCGGCCGAAGCCGGGCGAGAAGATGATGTGGTCGCGGACCAGGCCCTGCGCCCGCTCAAGGTCAACCACGCGGAAAGACTCCGCGCCGCCGCCGAAGAACCCGGCCAGCGTGGGGTGGTTGGGCAGTTGCAGGCGGATGGACTCGCCGATCCGGGCGGCGTGCCGGAGACTGGCAGTCACCACGGCCAGGGACGTGCGGGAACGCAGCCTTGCGTGTTCGAAAACCAGCTGCACCACCCGGTTGACCTCGGCCACCACGGACTCCACACCCTCGTGGTCGGCGCTCGGCAGTCCGGTCCCGTCCGGCAGGTACTCCACCGTCAGCGCCCGGTCCAGGCCTGTGGCCGCCTGTCCCTCGGGGAGCCGGCGGAGGCCGTCGTCGTAGAAATTCTTGCTCAACTGCAGGACGAGGTCCTCGTCCACCGCACGGTAGACAAAATTCAGGCGCCACACGGGCAGCACGGCAGACAGTGCGGAGTAGGCACTTTCCACCCGCTGGTGGGCGGCTTCGCCAACGGCCAGGCGCTCCACGCCCACCGTGAAGGTTCGGGGGCTGGCGATCTTGGCGTCGCCGAAGGCAATGACCTGCTTGGCCCGGGCGATGGAGGGCAGGACGGCCTGCAGGGAGGTGGCTTCAGCGTCCAGAATGACCACGGCATCAAAGCGCTGCTCCGCCGGCAGGAGCCCGGTCATCAGGTACGGGCTCACCGACCACACGGGCACCAGCATCGGGACAAGGTCGGGCGCCTGGGCCGTCAGCGCAGCCAGCGTCACCCTGCCGTCCTTGAGCAGGCTGCGGAGCAGCTGGGCCTGGCGCGGGTGCTCCGCCAGTGCGGCCCGCCACCGTTCGGAAAGATCCCAGCGCAGGCGGGCCGCCCCGCTGGCAATGTGGGCGTTGTCTGCAAGCCGGTATTCGGCCTCAAGCTGCCGGAGGGCATCACCGTCGGACATGGCCAGGTAATCGTCGCCGCTGATCATGGCTTCCAGGGCGGACTGCCACCAGGCGAGCTCAAGCTCGGCGGACACGGACTCGGCCGGAACCTCACGGTCGGCAAGGTCAGCAAGGAGTTCGCCCAGGCCGTGTTCGCGCATGTTTTCCACGAGCAGGGTGCGCTCTGGCAGGGTCTTCAGGGTGTCGGTGTCCGCGACCAGCCGCTCAAGCCGCTCCATGAGTTCCTCATAGCGGGCAGTGGCCAGCGAGCCGCCGGCCTCCGTGTGCCGGAGGGCCTCCCCCAGTTCCGTCAGTTCCCGGTCCAGCGACCGGTACAGCGCATTCATTTCGGCGAGCCCGGAGGGGACAGCCGGGTGGCGCTGCGAGGTGGCGTACCCGGACCAGAGTGCCCGCTGCTCCTGTACCAGCACCAGCGAACTGTGGAGGTCGGCGATGTGAACACCCGGCCGGACGTACTCCTTGGCGACACGGCGCAGGCGGGAGCGCTGCATGGACGCCATGTCGATGTTCCGCTCCCGGCGCCAGGCCGAGGCGGCGGTGGCGGAGATCAGGTCATGGACCGGCCGGTCGAAGATGTCGGGCGTGAACTTGTCCAGGCTTCCGCGGACCGCCACCAGCAGTTCGAGCTGCTCTCCCCATTCAGCGAAAGAGGTGCCCAGCCGGATCTCGGCGTGCTCGGCCACACTGTGCATCCGGTCACGGAGGACCGGAAGGTTCGTCGCTACGGAGCGGGCCAGCTCCTGGGCTTCCTCGGTCTCCTTGCGGGTGAGGAGTCTGGCACCGTGCCATGGACTGGTGGTGGACGCCCGGCTGAAGCTGCCAAGCTCGGCTGCGCGGCGGAGCCTGCCGGCGAGCTCGTTGCGGTCGCGGATGCTGTCCAGCACACTCCGCTTGAGACGCACAGTGGTGGCCGGGGCCGGGTGAATGGACGTCAGCTCGGCGAGTGACTGCATGGCCTGGTACGGCGAGCAGCCCCAGCGCTGGCGCACGTTGTGCAGGGAGGCCACGTGGTCCATCAGGGCGTGGCGGTGTTCGGTGAGGGTCTTGTGCAGGTTTCCCAGCTGCGGTTCGAGTGATTTCTCGTTGCGCACGATGGCACGCACCAGCTGGGCTTTGAGCTGCTGTGGTGTGGCGGTGCCGGAGAGCTGGAAAAGGATGGATTCCAGGCCCAGGCCTTCCAACTGGCCGGACACTTCGTTGAGGCTGGCGCGGCGGTCTCCGACCACCAGTACCGACCGTCCCGCGTCCACCAGTGCGCCGATGGTGTTGATGGCGGTTTGAGTCTGGCCCGTGCCTGGCGGGGTGCTGACCACCAAGGAGTCCCCGGCGCGTGCAGCGTCAATGACGTACTGCTGGTCCGGGTCAGCATCAAGGAGGAGGAGTTCGTCGCTGGGGTGGCGATCGTCCACGCTCGGAAAGCGGGAGGTGTCCGGCTCGTCGAAATCAACCATTTCGCCGCCGCCTGACTTGGCCAGTGCGGTGATGAGCGGGTTGCCGTCGTTGATCCAGGGGTCGTCGAGGTTGCCGGAAAGATCGGCAAAGGTGGACACGAGCAGGTTGTGCTGGGCTTCCGCGCCGTGGATGGGCTTGATCAGCGTGGCAAGCCGGTCCAGGACCGGCTGCGGATCAAAGCGTGCGGTGCTGTAGGCGAGGCGGGTGACGGCGTTGACATCGAAAACGATGCCGTGGATGTTCTTCAGGTGCCGGACCAGGGCCGGGTTGATGTGAGCCTGTTCGGTGAGCTGCAGTTCGTAATCGTCCTCGCCGGGACGGACGGTCAGCGAAATCGCCGTGAGCATGACCGGCGCGGAAATTCGCTGGGGTTTGCCGCCGACGGCGGATGTCCACACCACGGTGCCTGCGGAGAAATACCCGGCATCAATGCCGCGGTCGTTTGCGAGTTCAAAGATTTTTGAGCGGATATTCCGGGAGGCGCGGGCCGCCACCACGTACTGCTGCTGGTCCCGGATCAGGGTGGACAGCCGGGTACGGCGGCCCGCCATCAGCTGCGCCAGCCCCGATGGGTGGGCGTGGGTCAGGTCAATGGAACCTTCGGGGGTCTTGGTAAAACGCAGCATGGTGTCTGCCCCGGTGACGGGTTTAAGCCCGGACAGCCATTTTCCCAGCTCCTCCGAACCCTCCGGGTGGCCTTGACCAACTGACACTACTGCCTTCTTTTCTGCGTTTGCACGTGACGCCCTGGACCATACCGGCATGCTTTCGAGCGTAGCCGCAAAAGCGGCCCGGATGAGAGACCGCAACACTGGGTCAGGCCAAATTAGGGGATTTGAACGGATAAGAGCAATGGCCGGCCTCCGCTGACGGAGACCGGCCCACTCACACTGCTATTCCCACTCGATGGTTCCCGGCGGCTTGCTGGTCACGTCCAGCACCAC
>JBDTQQ010000156.1:0-6115 GCA_039932075.1 Pseudarthrobacter sp.
CGTCGTCGTTCTCAAACGCGGTGATGGCGACTACGGGACCGAAGATTTCCTCCTGGAAGATCCGCGCGTCGGGGGCGACGTCGGCGAACACCGTGGGTGCGATGTAGTTGCCTTCGGGCAGGTGCTCGGGACGTCCGCCGCCGGCGAGCAGCCGGCCTTCGGACTTGCCGATCTCCACGTAGGAGGCCACCTTGGCGAAGTGCTCCGGGTGGACCAGGGCGCCGACCTGGGTTTTGGGGTCATGCGGATCGCCCACCACGATGTTCTTGGCCCGGGCGGCGTACTTTTCGCAGAACTCGTCGTAGATGGCGCGTTCCACCAGGATGCGGGAGCCGGCGGTGCAGCGTTCCCCGTTGAGCGAGAAGACGCCGAAGAGGGCGGAGTCGATCGCGGCGTCCAGGTCGGCGTCGGCGAAGACAACGCAGGGGGACTTGCCGCCGAGCTCCATGGACAGGCCCTTGAGGTTGGCCGCCGCGTTGCGGAAGATCGTCTGGCCCGTGGTGGTCTCGCCGGTGAAGGAGATCAGCGGGACTTTCGGGTGCTTCACCAGGGCATCGCCGGCTTCCTCGCCGAGGCCGTTGACCAGGTTGAACACGCCGTCCGGGAGGCCGGCGTCCTTGAAGATGGTGGCCCACAGGGACGCGGAGAGCGGGGTGAACTCGGCCGGTTTGAGGACCACGGTGTTGCCGGTGGCCAAGGCCGGGGCAAGTTTCCAGGACTCGAGCATGAACGGGGTGTTCCAGGGCGTGATAAGGCCGGCGACACCGATCGGCTTGCGGTTCACGTAGTTGATCTGGGACCCGGGGACCTTCATGGCGTCGTCGAACTGGGCCACGATCAGGTCCGCGAAGAACCGGAAGTTCTCCGCCGCCCGCAGCGCCTGGCCCTTGGCCTGCGTGATGGGCAGGCCGGTGTCGAAGGTCTCCAGCTCGGCGAGCCGGGCTTCCTGGGCCTCGACGGCATCGGCGATCTTGTTCAGGATCCGGGCGCGTTCGCGGGGCTTCATCCTGGGCCAGGGGCCGTTGACGAACGCTTCGCGGGCGGCGGCGACGGCGAGGTCGATGTCTTCCTTCTGGCCGGCGGCCGCGGTGGCGTAGTTCTGATTGGACACCGGGTCCAGGACGTCGAAGGTCGCGCCGTTCACGGAGTCCACGAACTGGCCGTTGATGTAGTGCTGGATATGGGTGGGCAGGTCCTGCGGCACGTAATGCGTGCTGGCTACTGCGGCAGTGAACGTCATTGTTGTTTCCTTAGCTACTCGTGCAACGCGGGGTCACTTCAGGCCAAATGTGAGCCGTTTATTGGGCCTTAAGTGACCCCGCGTTGGTTTATGGGAGGGGTTGAGCCTGTGCGAGGTAGGCGTCGAGGGTGGCGGAGCGGTGGAGGCGGGCTGCTTTCTCGATGGTCGCGGCGTCGGCCCCGGCTTCGATGAGTTGCAGCAGCGCCTCGTGCTCGTCCACGGAATCGTGGGCACGGCCCGGGACGAAGCGGAAGGTGGAGGAACGCAGCGACCCGAGCCGGTTCCAACCGCGGTGTACCAGGTCCAGGATGTGCGGGTTGGGGCAGTGTTCGAAGAGGACGCTGTGGAAGTCCTGGTTGAGCTGCGTGAAGCGGACAGGATCGAAGTGGTCCAGGCACTCGCGCATCTTCTGGTTCACGGCCCGGGCCCGGGCTACGTCCGCTTCGCCGACCAGCGGCGCGGACAGCGCGGTGGCCGCGCCTTCGACGATGCTCAGCGTCTGCATCGTGTAGAGGTATTCAGTGGGGTCAATCCCGGCCACGGTGGCGCCGACGTTCCGCTCGAACTTCACCAGGCCCTCGGCTTCGAGCCGGCGGATGGCCTCGCGGACCGGCACCACGCTGAAGCCGAGGTCCTTGGCAAGGCTTGCCAGGACCAGCCGGTAGCCGGGGGTGTAGGTGCCTTCCACAATCCGGGCCTTAACTGCTTCGTAGGCCTGTTGGGACTTGCTGCCGGCGGCCGTCACAGTCGCGGTAGCTGTTTCATTCATCGGACTGGCCTGCTTCCCATTCCTTGTACCGGTCCTGCCACTCGCTGTTCATCGGGTAGAGGCCGTCAACGCTGTTGCCTTGCTGGACCATCTCGAAAATGAATACTTCTTCTTTTTCCTGCAGGATGCAGTCCTCCACGAGTTCTTCTGCGATGGCCGGCGGGATCACCAGGATGCCGTCGGAGTCGGCCACGATGATGTCGCCGGGCTGCACGGTGGCACCGCCGCAGGCGATGGTGATGTCGGTGTCCCAGGGGATGTGGCGGCGGCCCAGCACGGCGGGGTGCGGGTTGGCGAAGTAAGTAGGCATCTCCAGGCCGGCCACGGCGGTGAAGTCGCGGACGCCGCCGTCGGTGATGATCGCCGCGGCGCCGCGTACCTGGGCGCGCAGGGCGAGGATGTCGCCGACCGTCCCGGTGCCCTTCTCGCCGCGGGCCTCCATGACCAGGACCTCGCCTTCGTTGACGGAATCGATGGCGCGCTTCTGGGCGTTGAAGCCGCCGCCGTGGGTCTTGAAGAGGTCCTCACGGTTGGGCACGTAGCGCAGGGTCCGGGCCAGACCCACCACCCGCCGGTCCGGGCGGGTGGCCTGCAGGCCGTCGATGCTGACGTTGTTGAGGCCGCGTTTGCGCAGTTGGGAGGACAATGTGGCGGTGGCGACGCTTTCCAGCTTGGCCTTCAGCTCGGGGGAGAGGACATGCGCGACGGCTGGAGTCACCTCCGCCGGCAGTCCGGCGGCTTCGCGTGAACCGTACGCCTCCTCCCGCTGCAGGTCATCGACCTTCGGTGCGGCACCAAAGTCAGCGAACGCCGTCGTGCCTTCCTCCACGGTGGTGCGCAGGCGCGCCGTCGACAGGTTTCCGTCGGCCGTACTGACCTCTACTTCCAGCACGTCGCCGGGCTTGGCCACGGAGGCGCCGGCGGGGGTGCCGGTGAGGATGATGTCGCCCTCTTCGAGGGTGAGCAGCTGGGAGAGGTCCGCCACCAGGCGGGCGAACGGGAAGAGCAGGTCCTCCGTGGTGTCGTCCTGGACCAGTTCGCCGTTGTGCCAGGTGCGGATCCGCAGGCTGGCGGGGTCGACGGCGTCGGCCGGGATCAGCGCCGGGCCCACCGGGGTGAAGCCGTCCCCGCCCTTGGACCGGAGGTTCGAGCCCTTGTCCGCATAGCGGAGGTCATAGACGCCCAGGTCGTTGCTGGCGGTCACCGCGGCGACGTGGCTCCAGGCCTGCTCGATACCGACACGCCGCGCAGCCTTGCCGATGACCAGGGCGATCTCGCCCTCGTAGCCGAGCAGTTCGCAGCCCGCCGGGCGTTCCACGGCGCTGCCGCTGAGGGAGAGCGACGACGACGGCTTGAGGAAGTAGGACGGCTGGGCCGGCGTGCGCCCCCGCTGTGCTGCGCGGCTGGGGTAATTGATGTGCACCGCGATCACCTTGCGTGCCGCTGCGAGAATGTCCCCGTTGACCTGCTCCAAAACCGTCTCCTCATCAAGTACGAAATCGTATACGATTAGTATTGCTCACCTGCTGTGCGCCTGTCAACCCCTAAGTGGAACTGGCAGCAAAGGGCCTCATTAGCCGCCCATCCCGCCACTTGTATGCCGCGTCACACATGCCGTACAGTCTGGGACCAAGCCCATTTTCTAATATGGAAATGCAAATTCTCATATAGAACGACCTCTTGATCAACCATCCCACAGCGAAGTGAGGAAAGCCCATGCAGTTCCACCACCACGGTTACGTATCCGGAGACCCCCGGGTCCAGCCCGCCGCAGGTGTCGGCATCGATCGCCCCGCTGAACTCCCGGACGAAGTTGACGTGCTGATCGTCGGCACCGGGCCTGCCGGGATGCTCGCCGCCGCGCAGCTGTCCCAGTTCCCGAATGTCACCACCAGGATTGTGGAACGCCGTCCGGGGCGGCTCGCCATTGGCCAGGCCGACGGCATCCAGGCCCGGAGCGTCGAGACTTTCCAGGCCTTTGGCTTCGCCGAGCGGATCATCGCCGAGGCGTACGCCATCACCGAGATGGCGTTCTGGAAGCCCGACGTCGCTGATCCCGCACGGATCGTGCGGGCAGCGCGCACGCCGGACGATCCCACCGGGATTAGCGAATTTCCGCACCTCATCGTGAACCAGGCCCGGGTGCTGGACTACTTCGCCGAGTTCATGGCCAATTCACCCGCGCGGATGCAGCCGGATTACGGCTTTGAGTTCCAGGACCTTGAGGTCGCCGGCGAGGGGGAGTACCCCGTCGCCGTCACGCTGCGCCACACGTCCGGCCCACTCGAAGGAAAGCAGCGCATCGTCCGGGCAAAGTACGTGGTGGGTGCCGATGGCGCGCGCAGTAAAGTGCGGGATTCGATCGGCTGCACTCTCGCTGGCGATGCCGCCAATCACGCGTGGGGCGTCATGGACGTTCTCGCCGTGACGGACTTCCCCGATATCCGAACCAAATGCGCCATCCAGTCCGGATCGGGTGGAAGCATCCTCCTGATCCCGCGCGAAGGCGGCCACCTCTTCCGCATGTACGTGGACCTCGGCGAGGTGGACCCGGACGACAACGGCGCGGTGCGCAACACCACCATCGAAGAAATCATTCAGAAGGCGAACGGGATCCTGCATCCCTATACCTTGGACGTGCGGAACGTTGCCTGGCACAGCGTGTACGAGGTGGGGCACCGCCTCACGGACCGGTTCGACGACGTCCTGCCGGAGGACCGCGGCACGCGGACCCCGCGGGTGTTCATTACCGGGGATGCCTGCCATACGCACAGTGCAAAAGCCGGCCAGGGCATGAACGTCTCGATGCAGGATGGTTTCAACATCGCCTGGAAGCTCGGACACGTGCTTGAGGGCCGCAGCCCGGAGGCCCTGCTCTCCACCTACTCGGAAGAGCGGCAGGTGGTGGCGAAGAACCTCATCGACTTCGACAAGGAGTGGTCCACGATGATGGCGAAGAAGCCCGAGGAATTTGCGGACCCCACGGAACTGGAAAACTTTTACGTCAGCACAGCCGAGTTTCCTGCCGGGTTCATGACCGAGTATGCGCCGTCCCTGCTGGTGGCGCCTGCGGATCATCAGGACCTTGCCGCGGGTTTTCCGGTGGGAAAGCGGTTCAAGTCAGCGCCTGTTGTGCGGGTGGGTGATACCAACCCGATCCACCTTGGCCACCACGCCACAGCGGACGGCCGCTGGCGCATCTACGTTTTCGCGGACCGCGCGCTGCCCGGAACAGCATCTGTTACGGACCGGTTCGCCCAGTGGATCGCGAACTCGCCGGAATCACCGCTGGCCGCGACGCCGTCGGGCCTTGATCCTGACGCCTGGTTCGACGTGAAGGTCATCTACCAACAGAGCCACCACGACATCGACTTCGGGGCGGTTCCGGCCGAGTTCAAGCCGCAGGTTGGACCGTTCAAGCTCACCGACTACGAAAAGGTGTACGCCACCGATCCCAAAGCGGATATCTTCGAGTTGCGGGGCCTAAACCGTGGGGGCGTGGTGGTGGTGGTGCGGCCGGACCAGTACGTGGCGAACGTCCTGCCGCTGACGTCGACGGCTGAGCTTGGGGCGTTCTTCGCTCCCCTAATGGACCCTCGCTTCCAGGGGTCCTTGGTCAGCGGAGCTGCTCGCTGATCCGCCGGGCGGCTTCCATGACCGAGCTTCCAACCTGCTCGGCAGGCAGTTGGGCGCTCGGATAAACCACCGCGATGGCGGCGGACTGGACTCCCTGGGTGGGCCTGAGCGGGGCGGCTACAGAGGTCACTCCCGGCAGGACTTCGTGGTGGCTGACGGCAAATCCCAACTCGCGGACGGAAGCCACCCCCGGACGGCGGGGCTGATCCGGAGATATCGCCTCCCACTGTGAATCGTCCAGGATCGCCTGGATGGCCAGTCCCGGCGCCCCGACCTGCAGCGAGTGGCGGGTGCCGGGCCGCTGGACCACCGCGGCACGGCTGTGCCGCGGTTCCACGCTGGTCAGCGTGGTGCAGTCCCCGCGGTCCAGTACCACCAGGAAGGCGGTTGTGCCGAGTTCATTGGCGAGGGATGTCAGCTCCGGCAGCGCTGCCGTTTGCAGGTCGCGGGCAACGCCGCGGGCCAGCGAG
>JBDTQQ010000157.1:0-6107 GCA_039932075.1 Pseudarthrobacter sp.
GACCTCGGCGGCGAAGCCATCCGCAACGCCATCACGGCCGGCATCACCGAATACGAAGTGGCTCTGATCGGCACCGAGGCCATGGTCCACGAGATCGCCCGGACCTTCCCGAACTCCGAAATCCGTGACACCTGGGTCTGGTTCCAGTCCGGCATCAACACCGACGGCGCCCACAACTGGGCCACCACCCGCAAAATCCAGGAACACGACATCCTGTCCCTGAACTGCTTCCCCATGACCTCGGGCTACTACACCGCCCTGGAGCGCACCCTGTTCTACGGCGAACCGGATGCCCGCTCACTGGAACTGTGGAACATCAACGTCGAGGTCCACAAGCGCGGCCTGGAACTCATCAAGCCCGGCGCCGTCTGCAAGGACATCGCCGCCGAGCTCAACGAGATCTACGTCGGCCACGGCCTGCTGGCCAACCGCACGTTCGGCTACGGACACTCCTTCGGTGTCCTCAGCCACTACTACGGCCGGGAAGCCGGACTGGAGCTCCGCGAGGACATCGACACCGTACTGGAGCCGGGCATGGTGGTTTCCATGGAGCCGATGATCACCGTCCTGGACGGCCAGCCGGGTGCCGGCGGTTACCGCGAGCATGACATCCTCGTGGTGGGCGAAGACGGGGCAGAGAACATCACGAAGTTCCCCTTCGGCCCCGAATACAACATCATCGGCGCCTAACACCACCAATCAGCCGGCCGGGAAAGCGGCGCCGTGCCTGACACAGCGCCGCTTTCCGCTGACAGACGGGATGATAGTGAGCACCATGATCACACCAGATTCCAGCGACACTAACGGCGGCTCCGCCAACAGCAACACCGATATCTAGGGCGCCTCCGTCATTGTGAACGCCATCGCCGTTCTTCGGGCATTCATTGCCGACGAGCCGTTGCTGGGCGTCACGGAAATCGCCAACAGGGTGGGCACGCACAAAAGCACTGTGTCGCGCATACTGGCAACCTTCGAACAGGAAAACCTCGTGGAACGGGACGCTGAGACCCGCCGCTTCCGGCTGGGACTCGGACTCATTGCCGTGGCCGGCCCCTTGCTGGCCGAACTGGAGGAGCGCCGCGTCGCCTACCCCGTGCTCCGGGAACTTACTGAACAGACCGGCGAAACCAGTGCACTCATGGTGTGGAGCGGGGACGAATCGATTTGTGTGGAGCAGATCCCGAGCCGGCATCAGATAAAACACGCCACCCCGCTCGGCACCCGCTATAGGAACGCCATGAGTTCTTCCGTTCAGGTCTTCCTTGCGCAGGAACCGGAAGAACGCGCTCGTACTCTCCTTCGCAGCGGGGTCATCGCCTGCCCCGGCCTCGACGAATTCAGCCTGGACGCCTACCTGGTCCGGTTAAAGGATGACATCCGCCGAGGCTGGGCCATCAACTACGGAGAAACCTCCATCGACGAGGTGGGCGTGGCCGCCCCCGTCTACGATCACCCAGGCGACGTAGTGGCCGCCGTCCTTATCCCTGCCCCAAGGTTCCGGGTCTCCAAGGAGCGACTACAGGCCCTGGGCGAATCCTGCGCCGTGGCAACACAGAAAGTCACGGCACGTCTGGGAGGACGCGCTAATTTACTCTGACTCTAAAGTCATGCCCGGAGGCGGCAACCTCGAACAGAGGGAATGAATCCAGACGCGCTGCTCCCTAATTTCCCCGTTCCTACCTGCTGCAAGGACGCGCTCTGACCGCGGCTCGTACACTGTTCCGCCGCCCTGGCATAGCAACCAGGCGGCCAGTGCCATCCTCCGGACCTACACCCCGACACGGTGTATCTGGCCCCCCACCAAACTTTGCTACTCAAGATCCGACGTTGATGTACTGGACGAAGTCGACGATTTTTCCAGAGCGGGTGTTACCGCTTATGAACGCTGATAGTGCTGACTGACGTCGCTAGGCCTGAATGAACTCCTGCCGCTGGCGCCCAAGGCCAGCCACCTCTATCTCCACGACGTCGCCTGCTTTCAGATATGGGAAGCGTCCGGACATGGCCACGCCTTCCGGCGTTCCGGTGCAGATCAAGTCGCCCGGTTCCAGGACGAGGTACTGGCTGAGGTGATGGATGATGGTGGCCACGTCGAAGATCAGGTCTTGCGTGGTGGAGTCTTGGCGGGGTTCACCGTTTACCCATGTGCGCAGCCGGAGTTCGCCTGCGTCCACTTCCTCGGGGGTGACCAAGTATGGACCGGTGGGGCAGAACCCGGCACAGCTCTTGCCTTTGGACCATTGACCACCGGAGCCCTCCAGTTGGAAGGTCCGCTCGGACAGGTCGTTGACCGTGACAAAGCCGGCGATGTGAGTGAGCGCATCCGATGGTGAATTGAGGTAGGACGCGCGGGTGCCGATGACAACGCCCAGTTCAACTTCCCAGTCCGTTGTGGTGGAACCGCGGGGGATCACGACGGCGTCGTTGGGTCCTACGACGGTGTTGGCAGCCTTTTGGAACAGGATCGGTGCCACGGGTGGTTCGGAACCGGACTCAGCGGCGTGAGCGGCGTAGTTCAAGCCGATACAAAACACTGAAGAAGGCCGGGTGATTGGCGCCCCGATTCGGAGGCCCACGGCATCCAGTTTCGGAAGTTCCCCGGCAGCCAGGGCCGTTGCTGCACGGCCGGGGCCTCCCGAAGACCAGAAGTCGGGGTTTAGGTCCGGGGTCAGCCCGGCCACCGAGTAATATGTTCCGCCATCCATGATGGCGGGGGTTTCGGCTCCGACGGGGCCGAGGCGTGCAAACTTCATGCGGTTGTTCCTTCTTCGAGGTTCGGGACCGGTTCCTGGGCCGCAACGTGCGCTCACCCCAGTCGGCTAAGGTCTGGGCAATCGTGGCGCGGACCTGTTGCGTTAGAGGCGCCGTCGGTGCCGCACGTCCCTGGACCGATCCTGGCCGGCGACCTCGTTCGTCACCTGGTCGCGGTTAGTGGATGCAGTCGAGGTCTCCGGCATTTGTCTTGTCCGTGCCGCGGTGAGGGTCCGGGCGTATCAGTTCGCAAGTAGCCTGCCCCACTTTCGTTCCAGTAACGGAGATCCGGCGAGTTCCAGGCAATGCCACAGGGTAACGGCCACCGAATCGAGAACCGGCACTCCTGTCTGTTCTTCCACTTCGGCTGCGATGTTGGCACCGTACAAGTTGGTGCACAGGTAGATGAGGGCGTCCGGGGCCGCTGCCGCCAGTTCCAGGGAACCGGGGCGCATCTCGTCGGCGGTGACGCGGCCGAAGGATTCGTTGTCGCTCAGGCCCAGGGCGCGGTGGTCCACGGTCTTGATGCCCTCCCGCTCGTAGCAGGCGATTACTTTGTGGTTTACATCCTCGGTATACGGCGTGAACAGGCCGATCCGTTCGGTGCCGAATGCCCGGAATGCTTCCAGGTAGGCCAGCGTGGAGGTGGTTGCGGGGATGTTGGTGGCGTCCGAGATTTCCTGGACCAGTTCCTTGTCGTGCGCGGCGCCGAGCCAGGACCCGGAGGTGCCGTTCCAGGCGATGACGTCCACGTCCGCGGTGGCCAGCAGCCGGGCGGCGTCCCGCATGACTGTGGGGTCGAACTGCCTGTTTGAGGAATCGTCCAAGGCAATCCGGGTCACGGGGATTCGGGTGAAATGGATGGTGACGTCGGTCCGGTCCCCGAGGATCCGGTAGGTCTGGGGTTCGAGGCAGGTGTTGGAGGATGGCACGATCATGCCGATCCGCGTGGGGCGGGTTGTTGAAGGCACGGTGGCTCCTAAAGGGTGGCAGGGGCGGCGTTGGTGATGCCGGCGGGGACTGTGGAATCGTGCTCGCGGAAGCCGTTGCGGGCCAGGAAGCGGCCGGCAGCCCCGGGATCGTGGAACCCGTTGGCGTCCAGGACCACGCGGCCGTTGGAAACCACGACGGCGGGCCAGCCGGTGAGTTTCTTGCCGTCGAAGGGGGAGAAGTCGGTGCCCATGTGCAGGGCGCCCCCGTCCACGGTGCGCTCTTCGACGGGGTCGAAGATGACCAGGTCGGCGTCGAAGCCCTCCGCGATGCGGCCCTTGCCGGGAACGGCGTTGATCCGTGCCGGGCCGGCGGAGAAGACTTCCACGAAGTCCTCCACGCTGGCACCCGCTGCGGTCATTGCGGTGAAGGTGACCGGCATGCGGGTTTCCACGCCGGGCAGGCCGTGCGGCATGGCACGGACATCGTCGGTACGCTCGCGCTTCTGGGAGAGGTCGTAGCAGGAATGGTCCGAGGACATGGTGTGGATGGCGCCGGAGGCCAGGCGTTTGTTGAGCGCTGCCACTGTTTGGGCGTTCCGCATCGGCGGGCAGCAAGCGAACCATTCCGGGAACGCCGAGCCGTACACCGAATCGTCGAGGGTGACGTAGTGGGGGCAGGTCTCGGAGTACGCCTCGATACCGCGTTTCCGTGCCTCGGTGACCAGGTCCACGGCCCCGGGTGTTGACTGGTGGACAAAGTAAACGGGCGCGGTGGTGTATTCGGCCATGGCCAGCGTTTCCTTCACCGAGATCTCCTCAGCGAGCTCGGGCCGGGTCCGGTGCAGGTGTTCTATGCCGATCCGGCCGTCCTGGGCGTGCTGCTCGGTGCAGTCCGCGATGATGGGGTCGTGTTCGGCGTGGATGTAGGTGAGGCCGTCCAACCGGACCATCTCGCGCATGACTTTCAGGATGGTGCCGCCTTCGGCTTTGGTGGTGCCGCGGTTGGTGGTGTACATCTTCACCGAGCGCACGCCCTCGGCCGCGAGCTGTTCCAGCTGCCACGGTACGGTTTCGTCCCAGCTGACTACCGCCCCGTGAAGTGCCACATCGCAACGGGACTCTGTGGCCAGTTCCTTCTTGTGCAGGACGGCGGCCAGGGGGGTTTCCTGGGCGTCACGGGGAATCCCGAAGTCAATGATGGTGGTGGTGCCGCCCCACAATGCTGCGGTGGAGGTGGTGCGGTAGTCGTCAAGGGTGCGGAAGCGGCCGGTCACTTGGGCCACGTGGCAGTGGCCGTCCACGCCGCCGGGGATCACGAGCTTTCCCGCGGCGTCGATGGTCCGGGCAGCATCGGGAACAGATTCGGCGGCATCAACCAGGGCGGCGATGCGTCCGTCCCGGACCACAATGTGGGCGCTCTGGCGGCCATGGGTGTTGACCACTGTGGAGTTGGCTATGACTAGTTCTGGCTGGTGGGACATCAGTGTCCTCCTTGTAGGTGAAGCGGTGTGAGGGAAGCTGGCGGCTAGGCAGCGGGTGTGGGATTGAGGGCGGTTTCCTGGGCCGCGGCAAGCGCGGCATCGAGGTTTCCGGAGAGCCCTTTGCGTCCCTTGATGGGCGGCGGGGCAAAGGCGCCGCCACGGTGGGGTCCGGACCGGAGCCCTACTACGGCCTCGGCCATCCGGATGCCGGCGGAGATGCCGTCCACTACCGGAACAGGGATTTGCCCTCGAAGCTCGCGGGCCAGCCCGGCGAGCGGGGCGCCGGCCAGAATGACGACGTCGGCTCCGTCCTGCGCCACGGCCTGCCGGCTCAGTGCCAGCAGGGTTTCCTTGAAGTCCTGCTGGACCGAGCCGATGCTGTTGAGGGACTCGTTGATGGACCTGATGGAGGCCAGCCTGCGGGCCAGGCCAAACCGCTCCACGCAGTCGAGGTACCAGGGTTTGATCCGGTCTGAGATGGCGATGATGGAGAAGCGGTGGCCCTGCAGCGCTGCAGCACAGAGGGCCGCCTCGGTGATGCCGATGACGGGAACGTCTGCGAGTTCCTTCAGTGCAGGCATTCCGGGGTCGCCAAAGGCGGCTACCACCACCCCGTCCACGTGGTCTGCGCCGGGGCGGGTGTGTTCGGCGATGATCTCGGCTACTGCTCCGGCGGCGATGAGGGATTCGAAGCGGGTCTCGATGTATTCCACGCCGTGGCCGGCGGTGCGGACCAGCAGTTCGGTGTCCGGTCCGGCCGAGCGGTGCGCCTCCGATTCGATCAGGGCTGTGACGTCGTCGCTGATGTTGGGGTTGATGACGAGGAGTTTCATTTTCTGGTTATCCCGAGGTCGTTATGCAAAACGAACCCGTTGTCAGGTCGTCAGCATCAAACAGCTTCTTGCCCTTCGACAACGCTACCAATCGCAATGTACTCCTGGAG